>JAERMP010000008.1 GCA_016844515.1 Thermoleophilia bacterium
GCGATCGTCAACCACATCAAGAAGGAGTACAAGCTCCTCGTCGGCACGCAGACCGCAGAAGAGATCAAGCTCGAGGTCGGTTCTGCGTATCGCCTGAAGGAGGAGCTGTCGGCCGAGGTGCGCGGGCGCGACATGCTCACCGGGCTGCCGAAGACCGTGATCATCTCGTCGGAGGAGATCCGGCGCGCGCTCGACGAGCCTGTGACGCAGATCATCGACGCGATCAAGTCGACGCTCGACAAGACGCCGCCCGAGCTCGCGGCCGACATCATGGACCGGGGGATCGTGCTCGCCGGCGGCGGCGCGCTGCTCCAGGGCCTCGACGAGCGCGTCCGCTCGGAGACACAGATACCCGTGCACCTCGCAGAGAGCCCGCTGACGTGTGTCGCGGTCGGTTCCGGGCGCAGCCTCGAGGAGTTCGACGTCATCCACCGCGCGAACCGAAGTCGAGCCCGTCGCAGCGGGCTGCTTCGCTGATGCTTTGCGCAAGACCGGAATCCGCTCGCGCGGAGTTCCGGTCGCGCGAACATCCCTGAAGGCGGCCGCTTCGCGGCCGCGCCGCTCCCCTTCCACATCGAATTCGTGGAATTCCGTGGATATACGTTGCAAGCACGCTAACGCTGTCGCGAGTGCCGGAAACGGCGTGGATGCTCGCTAGACTGGCCTGTCATGCCCCGGCATCGCAGCGCGCGATCGGCGGCGCTGGGCCGCCGGCTTGCCGTGGGCGTCCTCGTGCTCGTTTCACTCGTGCTCATCACACTCTCGTTTCGTTCGGGAGAGGACGGTCCACTGGCGAGCGTCCAGTCCGCCGGGTCGACTGTCTTGCGGCCGTTTGCCGTGGGCTTCGAGCGCCTTGCGCAGCCGTTTCGTGACGGTTACGGCTGGGCCGACAGCCTTCTCGATGCGCGCTCCGATGCCGAGCGCCTGCGGGTCGAGAACAGAGAGCTCCGCCAACGCGCGATTCAGAGCGAGTTCGCGCTCCAGGAGAACGACTACCTCCGACGCCTGCTGACCTACCTCGACAGCGCTCGGTTTCCCGGCGACTTCGATCCGGTTGCAGCCGAGGTCATCGGTCGCCCGGCCGGGGCTTTCACGCAGGCGATCGTTGTCGCCGCAGGCTCCGACAACGGTGTTCGCGTCAACGATCCTGTCGTCACCGCCGACGGCCTCGTCGGCCTCGTGACCCGCGTGACGCCTGATACCGCGCGCGTACAGCTGTTGACGGACGAGGAGGCGGCGGTCTCGGCGATCGACCTGCGCACGAGCGCGCCGGGAATCGTGCGGCACGCGCGCGGCACCCGTGAGACACTCGTCCTCGATCGGGTGCGCAAGCAAGACCGAGTCAAGGTCGGTGACGAGATCGTCACCGCCGGTTGGCGCGCGAGCGGGCTCAGCTCGCTCTATCCGAAGGGCATTCCGATCGGCAAGGTGACCAGCGTCGGCCAGACGGACACCGATCTCTATCAGCAGGTGCAGGTCGACCCCTTCGCCGACTTCGGGTCGCTCGACGCAGTGCTCGTGCTCGTCCCCTCGGAGCGTCGCCGGTGAGCCCAGGGACGGTTCTCCGAGCGACGCTCGTCGTCTTTCTCGCGGCGATGCTGCAGACGGTGATCGTCTCCTCTCTCGTCATCGGCGGTGGCGCGCCGGACGTTCTCCTCGTCGTCGTGGTCGCGCTCGGGCTCGTTCGCGGATCGGTGCCGGGCGCCGTCTTCGGGTTCACGGGCGGCCTCGTCGTCGACCTCGTGACGCTCGACACCATGGGAATCACGTCACTCGTCCTCACTCTCGCCGGGTTCTGGGCGGGGCGGTACGGCGAGACGACGGGCCGCGACCGGCGCTTCGCGCCGGTGATTGCTGTCGGCGCGATCACCCTCGTGGCCGGCCTTTTCGGCTTCGTGCTCCACTACATGCTCGGTGAGGAGCCCGTTGCACGTCACGCGCTCGTGACGGCCCTCATGCCTGCTTTCGTGCTGAACCTCGTGCTTGCGCTTCCGCTCTACGCGCTCGTGCGGCGCATAGTTGGCGAGGGAGAGCGCGCCGAGGCTTCACCCGAGGTCGAGGTCCTCCTCGGATGAGCAGCTCGAATCCCTATCAGCCGAGGCGAGCTCCATCCGGGCGCTTCCTTCCCCCTGACCCGAGAGTTCGCGAGCCACATCGGCTCACGCCTCAGCTCGCGCTGCGTGTCGCCATGCTCGGTGTCGTCGCGCTGGTCACGTTCACGATCCTCTTCTTCCGGCTCTGGTCTCTTCAGGTGCTCTCTGGAGACGAGCATCTCAGTGCGGCGCAGAACAATCAGCTCCGGCTCGTGCGAGTCGAGGCGCCGCGAGGTCCGATTCTCGATCGCCGCGGACGCGTTGTCGTTTCGAACGTCGCCGGCACCGCGGTTCAGCTCTGGGTCGGGGATATGCCGAAGGAGGGCCGGAATGAGCTCGTCCAGCGTCTTGCGCGCGTCCTCAACGTCCCGCCGAAGGCACTCGCCCGCGAGGTCGATGATCGGCGCGGGGATCCTCTGACCCCGATCACGGTCAAGACCGCGGTGGGCGAGGCGCAGGTCAACTACCTCTATGAGCATCAGGCGGAGTTTCCAGGGGTTGAGATCGTGCAGATCTACCTTCGGGACTACGCATACGCCGCGCTCGCCGCGCAGATCCTCGGGTACACCGGCGAGATCTCACCTGAGGAGCTGAAGCGCCTTCGTCGCGACGGCTACCGAGGCGGCGACCGGATCGGCAAGGCGGGCATCGAAGCGGCATACGACTCCTATCTCCGAGGCCGCGTGGGACTGGTGCAGATCCGCGTCGACTCTCTGGGTCGTCCGCAGTCCCCACTCGAGCTCCGGCAGGAGGCGAGGCCCGGGTATGCGCTCCGGCTCACGCTCGACATGCGCTTGCAGCGAGCCGCAGAAGAAGCGCTCGCGTACGGCATCGATCTCGCGCACAAGAACGAGAACTGGGCTGCTAACGGAGGTGCGATCGTCGCGCTCGACCCACGCGACGGCGCTGTGCTCGCGATGGCGTCTGCGCCGACGTACAAGCCGTCGGTCTACGTGGGTCGCGTCGATCCGAAGAAGCTCGAGCCCTTGCTCGACGAGGAGGTCGCGCGCCGCGCGAACTATCCCGGGCTGAACCGCGCCGTCGCAGGCCTCTATCCGCCGGGATCGACGTGGAAGCCCGTCACTGCGCTCGCAGGCATGCAGGAGCACGTGTTCTCTCCCTACGAGTCGCTGCAGTGCTCGCCCTTCGCGACCTACGGGCTCGATCGCCAAAAGTTCAGGAACTGGAACCCGTACGTGAACCGCCCGATGACGCTGCCCGAGGCACTTGCCGAATCGTGCGACACGTACTTCTACGAGATCGGGAACCGGTTCTACGAAGGTGGCTCGGAGAGCCGCGTTCGCATGCAGCAATGGGCTCGGCGGTTCGGGTTCGGAGGGCCGACGGGTCTCGATATCGGTGGCGAGGCCGACGGGCTCCTGCCGACGCCCGAGTGGCGCCGCAAGACGTTCGAAAGTGACTGGGATCGCGCCTGGAACCCGGGAGACTCGATCCAGCTCGCGATCGGCCAGAAGGATCTTCTGGTCACGCCGCTCCAACTGGCTGCCTTCTACGCGATGCTCGCGAACGGTGGCAGCGTCGTAACCCCGTACCTCGTCTCGAACGTCGAGCAGCCGGGTGGGAAGGGGTCGCCGCGTGTCGTCCTTCGGCGCTTCGCGCCGCCTCCGCCGCAGCCCTCCGGTGTCGATCCCGCCGCGCTTTCTGCGGTTCGCGACGGCCTCTATCTGGCAACGCACTCGGCGACCGGGACGTCCGCCGGTGTCTTCTCCAACTACTCGGTGCCGATCTCGGGCAAGACGGGCACCGCGGAGAAGGTCGTGCCGCTTCCCGGCTATCCGAGCGACCATCTCGAAGACCAGTCGTGGTGGTGTGGCTGGGGCCCCTCGGACGCGGCGCGGCTCGTCGTGTGCGCGCTGATCGAGAACGGCGGGCATGGATCGAGCGCCGCCGCACCCGCAGCGTTGCGCGTGTTCGAACGGTACTTCGGCGCCAAGGCGCCGCCGACCGTCGTCGTGGACACGGACTGATGATCGAGCTCACGCAGCAACCACGGATTCGCACCGTCTTCGGTCGAACAGAGGCTGCGCCCGTCGCCTTCGCCCGTCGGCTCGACTGGGTCCTGCTCGCGGCCGCATTCGCGTTGGTCGGCTACGGGCTCTGGGTCATCGCCGGAATCACCCGCTACGACGTACCCGGGGACGAGAGCTACTACGTGGTGCGCCAGGGGATAGCGGCCGGGATCGGAATCGCTGGCCTGGTCGTCGCTACCGTCGTGCCTGTCGATCTCGCCAGGCGCCACTGGCAGCTCGTGTACGGCGCGACGCTCGCGCTGATGATCATCGTCTTCGTCGCCGCCGAGACGATTCGCGGGTCGAAGCGCTGGATCGACCTCGGCTTCATCCAATTCCAGCCGTCGGAGCTCGGGAAGGTCTTGTTCGTGCTCGCCATCGCAGGGTTCCTCGTCGACCGCGTCGGACGCGTCACGCGCTGGCGAACGATCTTCTCGGCTATCGGCCTGGGTGCCGCTCCTATCCTGCTCGTGTTCCTCCAACCCGACCTGGGCACGGCCCTGGTCTACTCAGCCGCGCTGTTCGCCGTTCTCTTCTTCGTCGGTGTCCGCTGGCGCCAACTCCTAATTCTGCTCGCGATCGGTGTCCTCGGAATCGCTTCGGTGCTCTGGCTCCTCCCCGGGGCCGGGATCCAGGTGCTCAAGCCGTACCAGGCCGCGCGTCTCACGCTCGATCCAGGCGCTGACCCCGGCGGGATCACCTACAACCTGAACCAGTCGATCACCGCCGTCGGCGCGGGTGGCCTCACTGGACGCGGCGTGGTCGAGGCGAGTCAGACGCGGCTCGACTACCTCCCGGAGCACGCGACCGACTTTGCGTTTGCCTCGCTCGCCGAGCAGCGAGGATTCGTGGGCTCGGCGATCCTGCTCCTGCTCTACCTGCTCGTCGTGTGGCGCGGCCTACGAGTCGTGACCGTGGCCGGAGATCTCTACGGGGTCGTGGTTGCGGGCGGGCTCGTCTTCGCATTTCTCTTCCAGATCTTCGTGAACGTCGGCATGACCATGGGCGTTGCACCGGTGACGGGCATTCCGCTCCCATTCGTGACGGTTGGTGGCTCGTCGATGGTGGCGAACCTGGTACTGATCGGCGTTCTCCAGGGCATCCACGCTCGAGGCGAGCTCGCGGGGAGGAGACCCTTCTGAGTGCCGCGGGTCTTCGAGATCTGGCCAACGAGGCACGGAGCGTCGTGCAAACCGCGCGCCATGAGCTCTCTCCGGCAAGCGCCGGTCCGATCGTGGTCAGCGGCATGCTCGCGGAGCAGCTGACCAAGGAGCTCAGCGCGGGTGCTTCAGCCGGTGCCGTCATCGTCGACGACGGAGCGCAGGTCTCCGCAGCGGAGGTGCTCGTCCGCGTGCTCGCAGGAGAACCCTCGGAGGCAGATGAGTCGTTCGTCCGCACGGCCGATCAACAGAGGACTCCGGTAGTTGTCGTCCAGCTCTGGCCTCAGGCCGACTGGACGCGGCCGTACGTCCTCTCTCCGTTCGTCGTCGAATGCCGCGCCGGCGAGGGGTTTCCCCTACGTGAGATCGCCGACCGGATCGTCGAGGCCTCGGAGCACGGGCCAATTCTTGCCGCGCGGGTCCCGGAGCTGAAGAAAGTGGTTTCACACGGCATCGTGCGTTATGCGGTGATCCGCTCCGCGTTCCTCGGCATCGCTTCCTCGGGCAGAGGGGGCACGAGGCCATTGATCGCTCTCGAGCAGGTTCGAATGCTCGCCCGCCTTCGCGCGACGACGACGGGCTCGGCCGGGTCCGACGAGATGCGGGTCGTTGCCGGCGGCGCCGCGCTCGCTCTCTCTGCCGGATTCGCGTTCCGTGGAGTCGCCCGGTCGGCCAGACAGGTGCTTCCGGCTCCGCTTGCAAATGCCGCCGTCGCAGCAGCGGGAACGTGGGCGCTCGCGAAAGCGCTCCGGATGCTCGAAGCGCGCGTCCCACCCGAATAGCGCTGTAGCGGAGACAAGCCGTGGCGGCCGAAGGCCGGCTTAGCCGGCCGGGAGGCCAAGCGCGCTCCCTCTGTGCCTCGCCAAGAGGAAGGGGGGCTCGTGGGGGGAAACATCGTTTCCCTCCACGATCGTGCTGTCCGGACCTGGTCCTAGGATGCGCCCCGACTGAGCGGATGGGAGGGACGATGCCGAACACAGAGCTGGCCGAGGAGCTCTTGCTGCTCGAAGAAGCGGACGCGTGGTTCGAGTACCTGGAGTCGACGCGCGGCCAGACTCAGACGCGGTATGCCGAGGTCGAGCCGTGGGCGTGGGCACGCCTCTCCCAGCGCCTGCGTGGCGTCCGAGCACGTCGCGCTCGCCTTCGTCCTGCGGCAGCCTGAGCTCAGAGCTGACCGCTCGCCGAGACGGCGCCGGTCGCCGCGACTGCTACGGTTGCGGCAGGTCATGTTGACCGATGTCTTTAACCCACGCAGCGCGAGGCCGGAAACGCCGGTGGCTTTCCGGGGCCCGCGCGCGATCGAAAGAGGAGAATTCAACCTTGGCACTACGCTGGTTTCGCTTTGGCAAGAAGGAAGAGGCAGAGGCAGAGGCTGCGGCTCGAGAAGCCGTTGCAATAGAGGTACAGACTCCGCCTGAGACCCAGGCACCGGAGCCCACGGAGGCGCAGGATGCGCCCGAGGGTCCGAGGAAGAGGCGCCGCCGTGGAAGTCGCGGAGGGCGCGGCAGAAAGAGACCAGGAGCCGCACAGGCTGCCGGAGAGACCTCTGAGGAACCCGACGACGGGACTTCGGACGCCGGGCCCGCTGGTCCGGACCGCAGGGACGAGCGGACGACCGAACGAAAGACGGAGCGCAAGACCGACAAACGGTCTCAGCGAAGTAGCCGCCGGCGGACGCCGACGAAGCGGGCTCCCCTGCCCGCCGCGAAGCGGGAGCTGCTCATCTCCGTCGATGTGGGCGAGCAGCGCGTCGCGATCCTCGAGGACGACCGCGTCGCCGAGGTCTACCTGGAGCGACCCGAACGACGATCCATCGCGGGGAACATCTACCTGGGTGTCGTCGACAACGTCCTCCCGGGAATGGAGGCGGCGTTTGTCGAGATCGGGCTCGAGAAGAACGGATTCCTGTACGTGGACGAGATCGTCGGTCCGGAGCTCGAGGGCCGGAAGGGCGCGCGCAAGATCCAGGATCTGATCAAGCGCGGGCAGACCATCCTGGTACAGGCCGTGAAGGATCCGATGAAATCGAAGGGCGCCCGTCTGACCACTGAGATCTCGCTGCCCGGACGTTTCCTCGTGTATGTCCCCAACGGCGAGGGCTCAGGCGTTTCTCGCCGGCTCGAGGACGCGGAGCGCAACCGTCTCAAGGAGATCGTGAGGAAGCTCGATCCCAAGGGCGGCGGCATCATCGTGCGAACGGCTGCAGAGGGAGCGTCCGCGGAGGACATCGAGCGTGACCTCGTGTTTCTGCAGCGCTTGTGGAAGACCATCCAGGCGAAGGCCAAGGGCGCCGCCGCCCCGGCGCTCGTCTACGAGGAGGCGGAGCTTCCGTTGCGCATCGTCCGAGATCTCTTCGCGGGCGACTTCGTCGGTGCACAGATCGACGACGACCGCACGCACCGGCGCATCGTCAGCTACCTGAAGAAGACCTCCCCGCACATGATCGAGCGTGTCCATCGCTATCGCGAGAAGGCGCCGCTCTTCGAGGCCTCGGGCGTCGACCAGGAGATTCGCTCGACACTCGAGCGCCGCGTAGACCTTCCCTCCGGGGGCTATCTCGTCTTCGACTATGCAGAGGCATTCACCGTTATCGACGTGAACACCGGGCGCTTCGTCGGCTCCCGGGGCAAGAGCGCGCAGGGTCGACTCGAGGACACGATCGTGAAGAACAACCTCGAAGCAGTGAAGGAGGTCGTGCGCCAGCTCCGTCTGCGCGACATCGGCGGGATCATCGTCATCGACTTCATCGACATGGCGAATCCCAAGAACCGCGCGACGGTAGAGGAGGCGCTTCGCAGCGAGCTCGAACGCGACCGGACGAAGACGTACGTCGTGGAGATCTCCCCGCTCGGGCTCGTCGAGATGACTCGCCAGAACGTCACCGACGGCCCGCGCGAGATCCTGACGAGCCGCTGCCCGGTGTGCGCCGGCGACGGCTTCGTGGTCTCTGACGCGACGCACGCACTCGAGATCGAGCGAAAGATGCGAGCCATCGCGAAGGGGTCACGGGTCCAGGCATTTCATATCGCCTTGCATCCGCGGGTCCTGTCGTTGATCGTCGGCCCGGGCGGGAGTCGACTTGCAGAGATCGAGGCAGCAGCACGACGTCGGTTCTTCCTGACGCCGGTTGCCGCCAACGGCCATGTCCACTTCGACCACTTCGACGTTCTGGGGCAAGGGAAGCTCGATGCGATGCGGCCCTCGGCGCCCGTTGAGGAAGGCGCTTCCATCGATCTCAAGCTCGTCGAGGTCGGACTGCACGACGCAACTGCCGGCGTCGGAAAGGTCGGAGGGTACGAAGTCGTGGTTGCCGGGGCGGCGAAGCTCGTCGGGAAGAAGGTCACCGCACTCATCGGGCGCGCTCTTGAGGGGACGGCGTATGCAATGCCCGCCGGAGACGTCGTCGTAACGTCGCCGATCACGTTCGAAGCGGAAGCCGAGCGCCCGATGCGGGCGCCCAGCCGCAAGAGAGCCACCGATGAGCCGGAGGTCGAGCCCGCTCCCGAAGTCGACGTTGGAGTCGAAGTCGACGTCGAAGTTGGGGACGGCGCAGCGGCCGAGGTCGAGTCAGTGGTCGAGGTCTCGGCCGACGCTGCGATCCAAGAGACGCCGGCCGTCGACGGCGAGGCGCAGAGTGGCGTCCAGGATGGCGGACAGCCCAAGAAAAAGCGGACTCGGCGCGGAACGCGGGGTGGCCGCGGGCGAAAGAAACTCTCCACTACGGATTCCACTACGGATTCCACGGCTGATTCCACGGCCGAGACCGCGACGGCCGATAGCCGTGCGCAGCAGCCGAAACCCAAGCCCAAGCCCAGGCCCAAGTCGAAGCCGAAGCCAAGACCGAGAATCCATGTCCCACCGTCTGAAGACGAGTCCGAAGCGGCCCCGATCGCGATCGCTGTCACCGCTTCGGCCGAGCCTGATGCCACGGCGGAAGCAGCGACCGCGAATGAAGTCACGGCAGATGGTGAAGTCACGGTAGATGGGCAGCCCAAGCGCAAGCGCTCTCGTCGCGGATCGCGAGGCGGACGAAATCGCCGCAAGCCTTCGGCAAACGGCGATCAGGTCGAGTTGGATCCGCCTGGAGAGCCTGCCGGGATGGAACCCGACGAGTCCGACGCCGGTGTGGATGAAGAGCCCACTGCGGTGGCTGACCCCGCTGCCGAGGAAACGGCCCCTGAGTACGTCCCCATGTCCGAGTGGATCGGCGACTTCGGTCAGCGCTAGTTGCGCAAGACCGCAATCCGCGAATGCGGATTCCGGTCGCTTGAGGATCCCTAAAGGCGACCGCTTCGCGGCCGCTGTGCTTGTCATCACCTCGACCGCGCGTCCAATCGGTATCATGCGGCGGCTTCGCGGGCCACGCGCCCGCTCTGACATTCGGAGATTTCCATGACCTACGCGATCATCAAGGTTGCCGGGAAGCAGTACCGCGTCCGCGAGGGTGAGCGCCTGCTCGTCGATCGGCTCGCCTCCGACGACGGGGCGACGATCACGCCGACCGTTCTCCTCGTCGGTGGCGGCGAGGCTCCGATACTCGATCCGGCTGACGTGAAGGTGACCGCGAAAGTGCTCGCTGCCGTGAAGGGTCCGAAGATCCGGATTGGCAAGTACAAGAAGCGCACCGGCTATCGCAAGCACACCGGTTTTCGCGCCTCGCTGACTCAGATCCAGATCGAGTCCATCGGTGGCAAGCCTGCTCGGGCCGCTTCGAAGCCGAAGTCGGAGTCGGTGGAGGCGCCGAAGGAAGCTCCCGCAGTACCCGAGGCATCGTCGGAGCTCCCGGCTGGGTATGCGGACATGACGGTCGCGGAGATCAAGTCGTCCACGGGGGGATGGGAATCCGGCGCGCTCGACGCTGCGCTTGCGTACGAACAGGATCACGGCAAGCGGAAGGGCGCGATCGCAGCTCTGGAGTCGGCACGAGCTCAGCAGGAGGGCGAGTCCTAATGGCACATAAGAAAGGTCTCGGCTCTTCGCGCAACGGCCGCGACTCGGAATCGAAGCGACTCGGCGTCAAGATCTTCGCCGGACAGCAGGTCAGGACCGGGATGATCATCGTCCGCCAGCGGGGAACCAAATTCCGCCCCGGTCAGGGAGCTGGCCTCGGCCGCGACCACACGATTTTCGCGCTCCGCGAGGGCAAGGTCGAGTTCCGTACGTCGGGCGACAAGCGCTACATCTCCGTCGCGGCAGCGGCGGACTAGGAACTCGGCTCCGAGCCGGAGCCATGTTTCACGACCGAGCCCAGATCCACGTCGAAGCCGGGCGGGGCGGTGACGGCGGCCTCAGCTTCCGGCGCGAGAAGTTCGTGCCGAAGGGCGGCCCCGACGGCGGTGACGGAGGCCGTGGCGGCAGCGTCGTCGTGATCACGGACGCCGCGCTCCGCGATCTGTCCACGTACCAGCGGGTCAAGGTTCTCCGCGCCGGCCGCGGCGGCAACGGCAGAGGCAGCAAGAAGCATGGCGCAGATGGAGAGACGGTCGAGATCTACGTTCCCGTAGGGACGCAAGTGCTCGACGCCGAAGGAGGTCTCGTTGCCGATCTGACGTCTCCGGGCGCCCGCCTCGTCGTTGGGCGCGGGGGTCAGGGTGGGCGTGGGAACGCACGGTTTGCGACACCGACTCGGCAGACTCCACGCTTCGCCGAGACGGGCCTGCCGGGCGACGAGCTCGACCTCGTCCTCCAACTCAAGCTCGTCGTCGACGCTGCACTTGCGGGGTTTCCCAACGCGGGCAAGTCCTCCCTGCTGCGGCGCATCTCGAATGCGACGCCGAAGGTCGCGGAATACCCCTTCACGACGATCGAGCCCGTGCTCGGGGTCGTCGACGGCCCGGACGCGAGGCAGCTCACCGTAGCTGACGTGCCAGGCTTGATCGAGGGGGCGGCGGAGGGCGCAGGACTCGGGCACCAGTTCCTCGCTCATCTTGAGCGCGCACGGCTGCTGCTACACGTGTTGGATGCGTCCGAGCCGGATCTGGAAGAGCGGTTCCATGCAGTCGACCGCGAGCTTTCGGCGTACGGCGCGGGCCTCGACGAGCGCTCGCAAGTCGTCGTCTTGAACAAGGCCGACCTTCTCGTAGAGCCCGCGGAGTTCACCGTGCACGACGATCGGATCGTCCGCGTGATCTCGACCTCGTGCGCGACCGGCCATGGCATCGACGATCTGAAGCGAGTGCTGTTCGAGCTTTGCCCGGTCGAGAGCGTCGAGGCGGTTGCCGAGGAGCTCGTTCCAGAGTTCCTCGAGTACCGCCCCCGCGCGAGGCGCGGGCCGCGGTTTCGCATCTATCGCACGGACCGTGGCTATCGCGTCGTCGGCACGCCGCCTTCGCCCGAGGAGCTCGAGGAGGCTCTGCGGCGGATCGGCGTGAAGCGAGGTGCCGAGGTCGAGGTCGGCGAGGAGACCCTCGAGTGGCACTAGGCGTTCTCGGTGGCGTCTTCGATCCACCACACGTCGGTCACGTCGAGCTTGCGCGCGCCGCCATGGAGCAACTCTCACTCGAGGCGCTTCTCGTTCTCGTGGTCGCAGATCCGGGGCACAAGCGTGCGACCACTCCGGCCGAGACGCGCCTCGAGCTGACGCGGCTCGCGTTTGGCGACATGTCTGGCGCGCAGATCGAGCTCGATCGACACGCCCGAACCGTGGACTCGCTCGAGGAGCGCAGGCTCGACGACGCCGTCTTCATCCTCGGCGCCGATGAGTTCGCCGACTTCTCCCGGTGGAAGCGCCCAGAACGTGTACTCGAACTTGTGCGTCTCGCGGTGGCGATGCGGCCCGGTGTGTCCGATGAGCGCATCCGCGAGGCTCGTACTCGGCTCGGCGCGCCCGACCGCATTCTCTCCTTCGACATGCCGGCGATCCGGGTCTCGTCCTCGGAGATTCGCGAGAAAGTCGCTCGAGGCGAGAGCATTGACCGGCTCGTGCCCGTGCAGGTAGCCGACGCGATTCTGCGACTGGGCCTCTACCTAGATGGTTGATCGGCAATTCCTCGTCGCGCGGGTGGTGGCTGAGACACGGCGCCGGCTGGCGCCGCCCGTCCTCGCCCGTATTCCCGATACGCGCTCGGACGGGCGGCGTCCCCGGCTTGGTCTCAGCCATCCCCCGCATCGACGGCAATCACCGATCAACCATCTAGCGCCGAGTAGACTGCGATGCAAGCCGAAAGGACGAAAGAGACCGCGCTGAAGCCACTCGAACAAGCCCGCCGAACCGCCGCTCTCTGCCAGGAAAAGCTGGCGAGCGACGTCACCATCCTTGACATGCGGGGCGTCTGCGACTTCACGGACTTCTTCGTCATCGCAACGGGCCGAAACTCGAGGCAGACGAAGGCGATCTACGACGAAGTCGCGGGGGTGCTCAAGAAGGACCAAGGCGTGCTCCCTCGGTCGACAGCCGGGGTGACGGATGCGAGCTGGATCGTCGCCGACTACCTCGACGTGGTGCTCCATCTCTTCACGCCGGAGACGCGCGGCTTCTACAGGCTCGAAGAGCTGTGGAGCGACGTACCGTCGATTGAGCTCGAGGTCGCAACCGCCTGACGTTGTCCGATCCGGAAACTATCCTGAGGTCGTGCTTACGACGGACCAGAAGGGCGCCGTTGCCGAGTTGGCAATCGCTCATGCGGCCGCAGAGCTCCGTGTCGGCGTCTTCAAGCCGCTAACGGACGGTGAGCGCTACGACCTGATCTTCGACCTACGACCGGAGCTTCTTTCGAGTTCAGTGCAAATGGGCCTGTCGGCACGGCGATGTTGTCATCATCCGTTGCCGCTCATGCCGACGAGCTCGCGAAGGTCTCGTGCACCGTGGATACACGCTCGATGAGGTAGACGCGATCGCCGCTTACTGCGCAGAGCTCGACCGCTGTTACTTCGTCCCGCTCGACCGATTCGAGGGCAGGTCCGCAGTGCAGTTGCGGCTTGTCCCGGCTCGCAACAACCAACAGCTGGGAATCAACTGGGCCGACGATTTCGATCTGGAGGCTAGACTGGAGGCTCGTCTGGGGCCATAGCTCAGCTGGGAGAGCGTCGGCGTGGCACGCCGAAGGTCGCCGGTTCGATCCCGGCTGGCTCCATCCCTTCCCCCGCGAACTCCCACAGCCGCCTATGTCAAGCCCTCCGGACCGTGCTCTGCAGCGAACACGCATGGAGTCCGCGAACCTCGGCGCGGCCTGGGAAGCCCACGCGGCGGAGTTCATTGCCTGGGCGCGCAAGCCTGACCACGACAGCTACTGGCGTTTCCATCGCGACCAGTTCCTCGAGCTCCTACCTCCGCCAGGACGAAGAACGCTCGATCTCGGCTGCGGTGAAGGGAGGCTATCGCGCGACCTGAAGGCCCTCGGCCACGAGGTGGTCGGCGTCGACGCGTCGCCGACGATGGTCGCTGCGGCGCGCGAGGCGGATCCCGAGCTCGACGTCCACCTCGCGGACGCGGCGGCGCTCCCTTTCGAGGACGGCTCGTTCGACCTCGTGATCGCGTTTATGTCCCTCCAGGACGTCGATGATCTCGAGGGTGCCGTTCGCGAGGCTGCGCGCGTGCTCGAGCCGGGCGGTCGGCTCTGTCTTGCGGTCGTCCATCCGATGAACTCTGCGGGTCGTTTTGAGGCAGACGAGCCCGACAGCGCGTTCACGATCGCCGGCTCGTACCTTAAGCGCTCGTACTACGTCGACAATCTCGTCCGCGACGGCCTCGAGATCACGTTCGTGAGCGCCCATCGGCCGCTACAGGCGTACGCGGACGCCCTGGTCGAGGCTGCCTTGGTCATCGAGCGCCTGCGCGAGACCGATGTCCCGGAGCACTCGATGCAGACCCCACGTGATCGCCGCTGGCAGCGGCTACCGCTCTTCCTGCACGTCCGTGCGCTGAAGCGTTTAACGAACCCTGTCGAAACCGACGTAGCACGTTCGTCGTCGTATTGAATGACGGCAGCGGAGCGGTGGTCTCCGCTGGATACCACAACGAGAGGAGAACGCATGGCAGGCCAGATGGTTCATCTCGAGATCCCGGCCGGTGACACCGCGAAAGCGCGCGAGTTCTGGGGCTCGCTCTTCGGATGGGAGTTTCAGGAGTTCCCCGGGTCACCGACCGAATACCACATGACCCAGTTTTCCGAGGCGACGGGCGGTGCGATCTACGGCGCCGACGGCGACAAGCGCGGGACGCGGGTGTACTTCGACGTCGACGACGTCAACGCCGGCTCCGCGCGCGTGCAGGAGCTCGGCGGCGAAGCAGGAGACGCAATGCCGGTGCCGGGCATGGGCTGGTTCGCGATCTGCAAGGACACGGAAGGCAACGAGTTCGGCATCTGGCAGACCGATCCGAACGCCTCCATGCCGGGCGAGTAACCCCGTCGCGGGACGGACGGGGAGTGCGGCGTGCTCCCCGTCCGTCACCGGCACTGTGCGGTGCGATAGAACCTGTCCCAACGACTCCGAAAGGGACTGCCATGCCCTTCTACCAGCGCCGCGGCGACGTGCCGCGCAAGCGTCACATCGTGTTCCGCGAGAACGCAACCCTCCTCACCGAAGAGGTGATGGGGCTCGAGGGGTTCACCGGGAACGAGTCGATCCTCTATCACCTCGTCTCGCCCTGCCGCGTGAAGGAGCTTGGCGCGTTCACACCCATCGAGCGCGAGGAGTGGGTTCCGGAGAAGCACGCGCACCTGCTCATGAACACCTATGACATCGCTCCCGAAGGTGACGAGATCTCCGGTCGTCGTACGCTCATGTGGAACGAGGACGTCGAGATCTCACTCTGCCGACCCGACTCGCAGATGGACTACTTCTTCCGCAACGGCGAGGGCGACGAGGTCATCTTCGTGCACGAGGGATCGGGGACGCTTGAGACGATCTTCGGCGATGTCCCGTACAAGGACGGCGACTACGTCGTCATTCCACGCGGAACAACGTACAGGTTCGCCCCGTCCGGCCCGCAGCGCTACGTCGTCTTCGAGACCCCGGGCCTCATCGAGGTGCCGCGCCGCTACCGCAACGAATACGGCCAGATCTTGGAGGGGGCGCCGTATTACCACCGAGACATCCATCCTCCGACCGAGCTCAACACGCATCGCGACCGCGGGGATCACCTCGTCAAGGTGCGCGTACGAGGTGGGCTTCAGGAGTACGTTCTCGACTACCACCCCTTCGACGTCGTCGGCTGGGACGGCTTCCTCTACCCGTGGACGTTCTCGATCCACGACTTCGAGCCGATCACCGGCCGGATCCATCAGCCGCCGCCTTCCCACCAGACGTTCCAAGGGCCGAACTTCGTCATCTGCTCGTTCTGCCCGCGAAAGCTCGACTTCGACCCAGACGCGATCCCGATCCCGTACCACCACTCGAACCTGCAGTCCGAGGAGATGATCTATTACGTCTCCGGCAACTTCGGCTCCCGCAAAGGAATCTCCGTCGGATCGGTGACGCTCCATCCGTCGGGTTTGCCACACGGGCCGCAGCCCGGGCTCGCGGAGAAGTCGCTCGGTGTCGCAGAGACGACGGAGCTCGCGGTCATGTGCGACACCTTTCGTCCGCTCAAGCTCTCGACCCTGGCCCGCGACCTCGATGATGGGCGCTACGCCCTCTCCTGGTACGAGCCGCCGTCCGACGACCCCGGCCTGGCCGGAGTTACGAGCCACCTGTAGGGGCGAGGCTTGCCTCGGCCGCTTCCACATGGACTCTGACCGTTTTCTCCGCGAAGTCCCGAACCTCTTCGAGGACTTCCCGCATTCCGAGCATCCCGTCGACCGGCGCTTCGCCCCGATCGTCGAGCGCGTCGAGAACCTGGCACGGGAGAACAACCTCGCTCTCCTCAACCTCGCCGCGTCCTGCCTCGGACCCGACGAGAGCTACGTCGAGGTCGGGGTGTTCCACGGAGCGAGCTTGGTCGCGGCGATGCTGGGAAACGAGGGCCGCCGGTTCGTCGGCATCGACAGCTTCGACTTTCGCGACGGGAGCCTCGATCGGGTCGAGCAGAACCTCGCGCATTTCGGCGCCGGCCATCCGGAGCTCATCGTCGGGGACGTCTTCGAGCTCGTGCCGGGTGGCGCGCTCGGGGAAGCGAGGGCCGGGGTATGGTACTACGACGCGCTCCACACCTACGAGGGCCAGATGGAAGGCCTGCGAATTGCCGAAACCTGGCTCGCACCAGGGGCGCTCCTCATCGTCGACGACACCGACTGGGAGCAGGTCGCTCGCGCGATGGACGACTACCTCGCGGATCAGCCGCGCGCGAGTCGCGTCCTCACCATCGACGGCAAGGACCGCGGGTTCCCTCAGTGGTGGGAGGGCATGCAGGTGCTGAGGTGGGAGCCGTAGGGGCTGGGCTTGCGCGGTCCATGCACAAGACCGGAATCCGCTCGCGCGAATTCCGGCCGCGCGAAAATCCCTGAAGGCGGCCGCTTCGCGGCCGCGGCGCTCAGCTCACACCAAGCTGCTACGTGCCGCGGATCGTCATGCGACGGTTCAACACCACGCCGCTGCGATCGTTCAAGGCGAACGTGGCGATGTACGTCTGTCCCTTGACCACGTTGAACTGAAGCCGCGCGTCGATGGTGCAGTCGAGTTTGAGCGGCGCCGTCTGCTGCCCGACCTTGATCAGCTTGCCGCCTCGGAAGACCCGCCACGTCATCCCGATTGATGTCCCTGTCCCGTCGGTGGCGCAATAGCGGCGCGTGTAGAGACTCACGAGTGGCGTAACAGTGCCGCCGCGGAAGCTCGCGACGCCGTTTCGCGCATCGAGAGGCCGCGCGCTCGCCGAGAAACGCGTCGGAGACGTTCCCTTCGGCACGCCGCCCTCTGTGTACACGCCCGATTCCCACGGCTGCCCCTGGTCGTCCTGGAACACGAACCAGATGAACATCGAGACGAAGGGGTAGCTGGTCACCATCGAAATCGACTGTTGGATGTAGGCAGCCTGTGTCGCATACGACACTCCGAACGCGTCCGGGGGCTTCGTCTGGTGCCCGTACTCGGTGATCCAGATCGGCACGGATTTTCGCTTGAACCACGTCTTGAGGCTCTCGTCGAAGCGCGGAAGCGACGCGAGCGACACGTTCGGCCACTTGACGACCTGGGTCGGGGGCGACGTGGGGTTGAACGGGTACGGATGGTGCGACCACGCGTCGAACTTGAGGTTCGGGTTGGCCTTGGCAACGAGCTCTGCGAACTTTCCGGGCGAGTGGGTCGGGCGTAATCCTTGCGCCTTGTCGCTTCCGCGTGCTGACGTCTCTCCGATTGCGACCTGCGCCTGAGCGTTGCCGGCCTTGATGCCCGCGTAGGCGGCAGCGTAGAGCTTGGCGTAGTTGGCCGGTGCGACCGACTTGCCGGCTGCGTTGAACTGCGGCGTGAGGAACCCCTGGAGGTTCGGCTCGTTCCAGACCGACCAGAAGCGGACGAACGGGTAGCCCACGGAGCGTCCCGAGTACCGAGTAGCGATCGCCTGAGCGAACGCGGTGAAGTCGGAGACGTTCGTCGGCATGACGTTCGGGCTCTTGCCACCGTTCGCCCACTTCGGGGTTCCAGAGATCGTGAGAATGACTTCCTGATCGTTCCCCTGGGCGGTTCGTACCGCCTCGTCGACGTCGTCGAAGATGTACGCGGGATCGAACGGATCCGTTGCGTTTGCGGGGCGGGTCTTGGCTGCGAGGTTCCACTGAACGAGCAGCCGCATGATCGTGGCGTTCGTCTGTGCCGACGACTGGATGCGTGCCGCGCGGTTGCCGACCCAGCGGAAGCTCGGGTCGTCGTGGAAGCCGATCCACATGCGCTCGGCTGCCAGCGCCGCGGGTGCCGCCAGCGCTCCGAGGACGAACAGAGCAAGGACGAGGCGAACGGTACGTCTCACGGGGTCTCCTTGAAGGCGGCGCGGTCGACGGGAGAGCGGCTGGAAAGCCCCAGAACCCTAGCGATTCCGTTGTGAGGCTTGTGTAAGGACCTGCCCCCGAGGCAACAGGGCGGAATCCGCCCAGCTTGATGGTTGACGCCGCGGAGATGGCGATCTCGTGGCATCAAGCCTCTAGACTGCTCGGGGTCGTGTCCGTTTCCGTGTGGGAAGCCATCTTCATGCTCGTCGTCCTCAAGCTCCCGCTCGTCTACCTCGCCGTCGTCCTGTGGTGGGCTATTCGTGCAGAGCCACGCCCGGCCGGCGGGAGCGATGAAGTGGGAGTGCTCAGCCCGCTCACTCCCTGCGGTTGGGACGAGTGGCGACGTCGGCAATCGGTCCGACCGGGCTCGCGCCCGAATCGGCCTTCGGGGCGTGTGGCCCTAGCTCCGCGAGCGCGGGCCGTCTGATGGAAGCCGCCGCGCACTCGAGCACTGACAGGGTCGCGGGGTTCCTCTGCGCGTTCTCGCTCGCGCTCTCCGGAGTCGCCCTCGCTCGTGCCCCCGGTTTGCTCGCTCCCGTTGCGATCGTGGTCGCACTCGTCGCCGTGCGCATGACCGAAGCGCACCGCACGCTCGCTGCCGTGGCCGTCGCCGTCTCCGGCCTCGCGTTCTTCTTCGGCATGGTGATCGCGATCACGACCGGCGGCTCCTTGTTCTGAGCTCTGCGCCACGAG
>JAERMP010000262.1 GCA_016844515.1 Thermoleophilia bacterium
TAACTGGGGTCAGGTCTTGCATTCCGACACGGTGGACTCGTGCTTGCGAATGCGACGGCTGATCGTCGCGTAGTGGACTCCGACATGGGCGGCGATCTCGCACATCGTGTAGCCGTACCGGCGGTAGGCGTCGGCAATGGTCGCGTTTGTCGGAGACGCAAGGAGCTCTGCCAGAGAAGGGCGCACCGGCTGCCAGTGTCGCCTCGCGACCTCGCCGTTCGGACGGATGCCGCCAGTGCGGCTCCTGGCGAACTCCTCGCTTCCGAGGATCACCGAGCGGTCGAGCGTCGCGGCTAGGCCGTCTCCGACGCGTTCCTCGACGTGAACGCGATACCGCTCGCGGGCCGCCTCTCGCGAATCGGCGAAGTACGCGAGCAGTCGGTCGACGGCGAGGGATCCCGGCGGCTCGAGCCCGATCGTGGGCCGGTAACTCGACCAGCGCCAGTCCGCGGGCTCGTGGCACAGCCCAGCTCTGACCGGGTTGAGCGGCACGTAGGACGAGACTGCGAGCAGATGCTCGCCACGCTCGACCAGGGTGGCGTGGAAGCGCGACTGGAAGACGTGTCCGATACGTCCATGCCGGCGGTTGAAGCTCTGTGCATACACACCGTTCAGCTGACGCATTCCACGAGAGAGATTCGGCTGCGGCGTCTCGACGAGAACGTGGTAGTGGTTGCCCATCTGACAGTACGCGAGCACGTACCAACCGAACCGTGCGATCGTCTCGGTGAGCGTCTCGTTCCACAGTCGGCGGTCTGTCTCGTCGCGATAGACGAGCTCACGTGCATTGCCACGTACGGTGACGTGGTGGATCGCGCCTGGGAGATCGAGCCGCAACGGTCGAGTCACGCATCCCAGGCTAGGTCGAGCTGACCGCCACCGTCGTGATCGTCACACTCTTGGCACACGTGTTGGAATGCAAGACCTGACCCCATGAACGTTTACGTCGACGTAATCCGCTATCGCGAGCTCTTCGGGAGCCTGTTTCGGCGCGACATCCGCGCGAAGTACCGAGGCTCGTTCCTCGGGCTCGGGTGGTCGCTCCTCCACCCACTCGTGCTCATGCTCGTGTACCTGCTCGTGTTCTCGGTGCTCTGGCGGGTTGCGGAGGTCGGAAGCGACGACTACTGGCTGTTCCTCCTCTGCGGGCTCCCTGCCTGGGTCTTCTTCGCCACTGCCTCGCAAGCCTCGTCGCGGAGCCTGCTCGAGAACGCAAACCTCATTCGCAAGGTGCGCTTCCCCCGCCAGCTCGTGCCGCTCTCGATCGTCGGCACCAACCTCGTCTCGTTCGCTGTGATGCTCGGCGTCGTCGTCGTGCTCAGTCTCTGGCAGGTTCCGGAAGCGCGCGCGACGGTCTGGCTCGCGTTCCCGCTGGGAGCGCTGTTCGCCTGCATAGTGGCCGGGTTCGCGCTCATGGTCGCGGCGCTGAATGCGCTGTACCGGGACGTGGAGCACCTGCTGCAGGCGCTCCTTCTCCCTTGGT
The DNA here is from genome assembly GCA_016844515.1 of Thermoleophilia bacterium. Next base: position 1,484 of record JAERMP010000262.1, read on the forward strand.
TCTTCCTCACGCCGATCCTGTACAGCCTCGAGCAGCTCCCCGGGGTGGACGACTACCCGGCTGCGGAGTTCGCCCTCCATTGGGTGAACTTCCTCACGCCGCCGATCGAAGCCATGCGCGCTGTTCTCTTCTACGGCGACGCTCCGGGCGCCGCGGACACGCTCTACACAGTTGTCGCCGCGGTCGTCGCGCTCGCAGTGGGCGCGACCGTCTTCAGCCGCTCGGACGACCGGATCGCAACCGAAGTCTGACGACCGCTCGGCCTTCGAAGAGCGCATCGCTTCCCGCGTAGGACGGGAGCCCCTTGTGGCTTTCGGGCTCGATCCCGTCGAGCAGCGACGGGAGGAGCAACGGGTGGCCGAAGCGAGGGTTGCGTCCGCCTCCCGGTGCCCAGGGCGCAAGTCGCCGTCGATCGCCGCGGGACGCCGCGACGATCGCGCCGCCAACAGCTCCGTATCCCTCCTCGTGCGCGTCGAGGAGCCGGCGTGACCAATCAGGCTCTGGGAGTGCGCCCGCGACGAGATGCGCGACCGCGACTGCCCCTTCGGTCACGAGCGGCTCTTCCTGCATGGCGAGGGCGGCTTTCGTCTCCGTGTCAGGAGCACCGTGCAGGACGACGCCTAGACGACGCTCGGAGATACGTCGTTTCACGTCGACGGGAAGATCGAGAGGCGTGGACCCCACCTCCTGGAACCAGAAGCGCAGCTCCTCGACGAGATCGAAGGCGAGACGGTAGCTCCCGGGTGGGCGGGGCGCGACGACGACGATCTCGAGCTCGGCGACCTGGCCCGGCTCGACGGCCTGTGGGAGCGACGTTCGAGGCCCGTCCCACACGATCGCGTTGCCGAGCGGATCGAGCCAGTGGTACGAGATCTGCACACCTTCTCGCCCGTGGGAACGCCACGGGGCCGAGCCAGCGTTCTCGAGACGGAGGCGGGCGTTCGCCGAGACACCCGCGCGTTGTTCGGGAACCTCGTATGCGAGCCAGCGAACCGCGAGCGGCCCCACGGGAACGGGGTGCTCGCCGACGCGCTCCATCGGGGTCTAGTCTAGGTCGCGATGAACGCGGGCGAGATCAGCGTCGAGGGCGTCTCGCGCGTTTTCCGCGTCCACGCCCGCGAGGCGCGCACGCTGAAGGACCTCTTCGTCCAGCGCGGGCGGACGCAGACGACGGACGTCTGGGCGCTCCACGATGTCTCTCTCGGTGTCGAGCGTGGACAAGCAGTTGGACTCATTGGGCGAAACGGCTCGGGCAAGACGACGCTCCTGCGGCTCACCGCCGGAATCATCAAGCCGACCGCCGGGCAAGTGCAGACCGAGGGACGCATCGGCTCGCTCCTCGAGCTCGGCGCCGGCTTCCATCTCGACTTCACGGGGCGCGAGAACGTCTTCCTGAACGGCGCGATCCAGGGTCTGAGACGCGCCGACATCAAGCAGCGATTCGACGAGATCGTCGCGTTCGCGGAGCTCGAGCATGCGATCGACCGGCCCGTACGGACGTACTCGTCCGGTATGACCATGCGCCTCGGCTTCGCGATCGCCGCCTTCCTGGAGGCGGACATCCTGCTCCTCGACGAGGTGTTCGCCGTGGGCGATGAGGCGTTTCAGCGCAAGTGCTTCGGCCGCATATTCGCGTTCAAGCAGAGCGGCGGCACGATCGTCTTCGTCTCCC
>JAERMP010000263.1 GCA_016844515.1 Thermoleophilia bacterium
CCGAGGCTCGCGGCGATCGTCCAGATCGCCTGGCCCATGGCGACTCCTCCGGCCGTTGCGATGCCGCTTCGGCGTCCGCCCGCGAGCGTGTTTCGGATCGTGAGCGCAGTGTCCTGGCCCGGTGTGCAGATGACGACGGCCGACACGGCGAGAAATGCGGCGAGGCTCTCCAGCATTTCGAGGAAGTATCGCGAAGCGCCGTTCGTTGCCCATCTCACGATGTCCGGAGCGCGCGCGTTGACCAGGGGAGTGACCACCCGCGCCGCGCACCTTTCGCTCCTTGCCGTCGTGGTGATCTGGGCGGGGTCGTTCTCGGTCATCAAGGCGCTGCTCGACGACGACGTAGCCGCCGGTGACATCGCGCTTCTGCGGTACGCGATCGCGGCTCCCGGCTTCGGTTTCATCCTCTGGCGTGCCCGAGGGTTGCCGGGCCTCACCCGAAGCGACGCCGCACGCGTCCTCGTCGCCGGTCTGCTGATCGTCGTCGGCTACCACATGTTCCTCAACATCGGAACGCGGTACACGACCTCGGGCATAGCTGCGCTGGTCGTGGCCTTCGCACCAGCAATGACGCTTGTTCTCGCGTTCGCCGTCGGACTCGATCGCATTCGCCCGCGGCACGTGGCAGGGCTCGCTGTCGCTTTCGTAGGCGTCGCGATCGTGGTCACGCTCGGCTCCGGAAGCGAGTTGTCGTTCGCGAGCGCGAAGGGTCCGCTCATCGTCCTCGGGGCGCCGCTCTCCTTCGCCCTCTACAACGTGATCCTCAAGCCGCTCCTTGGCCGCCACGACCTGCTTGCGCTCACCGCGGCGACGAGCCTCGTGGGTATCGTCGGGCTCCTTCCGCTCGTGCGCCGGTCGACGATCGAGACCGTGTCGAACACCTCCGGGACGGAAGCAGCGCTCCTTCTGTACTTGGGAGTTCTGGCGACGCTTCTCGGCTACATCCTGTGGAACGTCGGATTGCGAGGGATCGGGCCAACACGGGCTGTCTCGTACACGTACGCGATATCGCCGCTCGCCGTGCTCATCGGCGCAGTCGTGCTCGACGAGCCGGTGACGCTCTGGCTGGCGCTCGGAGGAGCGCTCGTGATCGGCGGGATCGCCACGGCTCAAGGCGTGTCGTTGCCCAGGCGCCGCGCGAAGCGGGAAGCGGGCATCGGGCACGAAGGAGCAGATGGGCACGAGGTCGCCGGCGCCTGAGATCCGTCGTGGCTGTTAGCCGGCTTCGGCGAAGCGGCTGAGCTCTTCCTCGACGAGCTCCGCCCAGCGGTCGGCCCGGGGGAGGGCGACCAGGCCGCCCCATGGTGGGCGGAGCGCCATTCCGTGCACGCCTCCCGAGATCAGGACGTAGCGGCCGTCGGCACCGCGTGCTCGCGCTCGCTCGTACCCCTTTCGCGAGTGGCCCGCGGAGACTCCAGGGATTCCCGGAAGCCAGCGGTCGAGCGCGCCATGGAAGACGCTGAGGCGCTTCCCGTGGAGGCGCGATACGTCGAGCTCTTCGGGAATCCACGGTGCGAGCCCCACGACTCCTTCGACGCCGGACTCGTCGGCGATGCCGATCGACACGGCACCGCCCATGGAGAACCCGAGGAGCATCGTTCGCGGCGCGCCGAGCTCGCGGACGGCGGCGCGTGCATCGTCGAAGCACGACTCGAGGTGCTTCCACGACTTCACGCGGTACCTCACCTCTGCGAAGCCGATCTCGGGGAGCCGCGCGGCCAGCCTCTTGACGAGCCACTCGATCGACGCGCTCCAGGTGCCCTCGACCTCGCGGGCCTGGCCGCCGTTCACGCAGACGACCGCGCACCTGTAGGTCGGCCCGGTCACGCGCATCTCTGCACCCGTCGCGAGGATCATGCGAGGACTCGAGCGATCCATCCCGGAAGCTCGCGGAGGAGGCCGGGGTCGATCGTGTGCCCCAGGTGCGGCGACTCGCGGTACAGCGGCTCTGCGCCGGCCTCATCGAAAAGCTGTCTCGCACGCCGACTCCACTCGACCGAGATCACCGGATCGAGTGCGCCGTGCCCGATCACGATTCGTGGAAGGGGCGATTCCAGATCGAGTGCGAAGCCGGAGACCGTGGGCACGAATCCGCTGAGCGCAACGAGCCCGGCCGGGCGAGGTCGTCCCTCGCCGAGGCCGAGGGCAAACGTCATCACCGCGCCTTGTGAGAAGCCGCCGAGGACTGTTCGCTCGGGGCCGAAACCGGTCATTTCGGCCAGGTCGTCGAGCCAGGCGCTCGCCCGCGCGAACGTCACCGAGAAGGTGGCGGGATCGGGGAAGCCGATCTCGTGCACCGCGTACCAGTGTTCTCCCCCCGGTGGAAGGTGGAGAGGCCCGCGCGGCGTGACGCCGAGAAGGCGCCGATCCGGGTCGAGCAGGTCGAGCAACGGGTAGAGGTCGCGTTCGTCGGCCCCGCGTCCGTGGAAGAGCACGAGGAGGCCGTCCGGGTCCGCCGTTGCCGGTCGGCTGAGGTAGGTGAGCGCGTCCGCGGACATGCTCCGCGGAACGTACCTGCGAGGTTAGCTCCGCTCCGCCACAAGCTTCGCGAGCACGTCCTGGTCCCAGCCGTTCATGAAGTCGGCGTGGGCTCCGAAGCGCCCCGACGCGACTTGGGCTCCGGCCGGCACCGGTGGGTAGAGGACGATGAGCGCGATCGTCGGCAGTGCGACGGGATGAGAAGCGGGACAGAGCCCGCCGGTCGTGTACCTCAGGTGCTGCTTGTGGTCCGGGCTGTCGACCGCTCGGCCGTTCCAGCAGTTCGGGAAGTTGACTTGGAGCTGCAGCATCTGATCCTGCGGGCAGGCAGGGATTGCGGCAAACCGAGGCTTGCTCCCCACCGCGCCGCAGCTCCAGGCGACGATGCCCTTCGGCTGGCGGCTTCGCGCGTTCGCGTTGCCGGCCACCACGACGAGCCCCTTCGGCAGTGGCGCGAGTCGTTCTCTCGTGCGGTTCACGTAGTAGACGATCCCCACGAGCGGGTGGACGGCCTCGCCACCGACGTACAGGGTCGGCATCCAGTACGCGGACGAGTCGGCGTCCGAATCGCACGTTGTCGTCCCGCCGAGCAGCGACTCAGCCGTGGCCGAGGAGTCAACGGAGCGGTTCCCGATGTACGTGTGATTGTGTGAGCGT
>JAERMP010000095.1 GCA_016844515.1 Thermoleophilia bacterium
CACCTCTAACGGCCCGCCCGGATTCAATCTGGAACCGCTGTGTCGGCTACTTCTTGGCGACGAACACCAGGAAGTCGTCGTCGCTCGTCGGCTCTCTCTTGGCATGCTCGCCGTGGACGACGATGCTCGTGAATCCCGTTCGCTCCAACATCAGCAACAGCTCGTTCTTGAAGTACAGGCCGATGTTCAGCCTGTGGTCCTCTTCGGACTCCAACGTTCCGTCGCGCCACTTCTCGGCATGTATCTCCAGGGTCACGTGCTGGGACAGCGGATCGAGTTCGACAACTCGAGAGCGCAGAGCGTAGTCCGCTCCGTCGGAAGCACGCCTTCGCTCTCCAGACGGTTGCATGACTTCCGGCAGCGCGGCGCGTTCGTCCTCGAGCCAGTACTTCCACTGTCTCGTATCCGCGTACGGAACCTCGATGTCGAGCAGTAATGTTCCGCCCGGTTTCAGATACTCGTGGAAGCAGTTCAGGGCTTGGAGATCTTGATCGCGATTGCTTCCCAACCCGAACGCACCGCATACGTAGATCGTCTTGTAGCTGCGCGGCAAGTCGAGCTCGTGCATCGGTTGGACATACAAGTTCGGCGAGAGCCCTTCGCGCGCCGCCTTCTCACGACAGGCGTCGATCATGTCCGCCGAGACGTCGCAACCGTCCACGTCCAATCCGGCTCGGAGGTAGGGCAGAAGCAATCGGCCCGTCCCGCAAGCTACGTCGAGCGCCGGTTCGCCATCGCGCTCGATGAACTTCTGGAAGTACGGGATCTCGTGCGGCCGAAAGTCGTCATTGAACTCCGACCACCATTTCGCCACGAGCCCGTAGTGCCAGGTTTGCGGGCTTTCTTCGATGCGGTTCCTTCTCTCGTTCGACTGTTCAGCCCGGTGCACTGGCGTCAAGCTATCCCCTTGTCCTGAATCATGGAAGCGACGATCAGCACAACCGGCCGCAAGCAGCCGCAGCCCAGGGCAATTGCCCGCCACCTCGGCGGGGTTTCCCAGCCGGCTGGACACGGGTTCGGACATAGACTCCCACGGCGTGCCGCGGGCGGCTCTCTTCGCGATGACGGGTGTTCTCTGGTGTGCGAGATCGCTCGCGTCCTTCACCGATCCCGAGTTCACCGACCCCGGAACCGCGTGGGACTGGTTCGCCGTAGTGTCGTTCAGCGCCGCCCTTGCTGTCCTCGCCATGGCGCTGCTGTCGTTCGCGCGGCTCGTGGGCGGGCGAGCTCCGATGGGCTTCGCGGTGATCGCGGCGACAGGTGCCGGCATCGGCGCCGTGGGCAATCTCATCGAGGACGGGCTCCAGGTCGAATGGGCGGGCGACTGGCTCTACCTCCCGGGCGTCCTTCTGCTCTTGCTCGGACTTGTCGGGCTCACGGTCGCCGTCGCGGTTAGCGGACGGGGTGTCGCCCGATTCGTCCCCGCGGCGACGCTGATCGGAACGCTCCTCCTCGAGCGCGGGGGAGGCGTCCTCGTGCTGGCGGCGTGGTTGGCCGCAGCAGCAGTCGCACTCCGTGCGGATAAGGCACGGTCCGCTCGGCCACTGACATGACCGAGATGCGCCTCTACGACCTTCGCGTCACCGTCGAGCGGATCGAAGGCCGCTCCGTGTGCGGTCTCGAGGTCGGCGACTTCTTCGAGGTCACCGAGTCGAGCCGCGTGCGCATCCCGGAAGGCCGGCACTTCTGCCTCTTCGCGATGCAGTCCGTCCTGCCGCTGCTCCCTGCGAAGATGCGCCGCCTCCCCGATGAGGACTGGCTCGAGCAGGAGAGCCTCGTTGTATGCCCCGACCCCGAGGAGCGTCTCCTCATGCGGATCGAGCGGATCGGCGAGCGAACGCTGGTAACCGAGGAGCTGACGTAGTCCGCGAGCTCGGCCTCGGAATCCGCACGAACCAGGAGCCCGCCGCGTACGAGGCGATCGCGCGGCGCGCGGAGGAGGCAGGTATCGACGTCCTCTCCGTGTATCACGACCTGCTCGATCAGCCGGCGATCGGCCCGCTGTTACTCATGGCGCGCGTGACCGAGCGGATCCGGCTCGGGCCCGCCGCACTCAATCCCTTCACGCTCCACCCGTACGAGATCGCCGGCCAGACTGCGATGCTCGACTCGGTTTCGAACGGGCGAGCATTCCTCGGTCTCGCCAAGGGGGCCTGGCTCGACCGTTTGGGTATCGAGGAGGACAAGCCTCTCGCAGCGCTGAAGGAGGCTGTGGCGATCATCCGTGCACTGCTCGCCGGCGACGAGAGCGGGTTCGCGGGCGAGCGCTTCACGCTCGCGCCCGAGACGAAGCTCTCGTATCCCAGGAAGCGCGAGTCCGTGCCGCTGCTCATCGGGACGTGGGGGTCGGCGACAGCGCGCTGGGCCGGTACGGTCGCCGACGAGGTGAAGCTCGGCGGCAGCGCTAACCCGGACCTCATACCGGTCGCGCGTGAGTGGATCGACAATCCCGACGTGCGGATCGTCGTCGGCTGCGTCAGCGTGGTCGACGAGGACGGTGACTGGGCGCGCGAGCGAGCGCGTGCTGCCGTCGAGCCCTATCTCGGGGTCGTCGCCCACCTCGACCCGACGCTCGAGTTGCGCGCGGGTCAGCCACCCCCGCTCGAGCGCTTCTGTATTGCGGGCACGCCGGAGCAGGTCGCGGCGCGCGTGGTCGAACTGTGGGATGCCGGCGCCGATCGCGTCGAGCTCGGGACGCCGCAAGGGCGCACGACGGCGAGCGGCGTCGATCTCATCTGCGAGCGGGTGCTGCCGCTCCTCAGATAGACCGTCACGTCGACGCCGCGACGCTTGCGCCGCTCTCGCTAAGCAAGGCGCAGATACGCTCACGGAGGCCGGGCAGGTCGGCTCGGGTGATGGGGCCGAAGATGGTGAAGGCGACCGTGTGCGGCCCTGATGTGGCCATCTGGACAAAGGACGGTCGCCTCGGAAGAAACATCGATCGATGAGTTCTAGGTAGTTCAGCGGTCTCTACAGGAAACTCGAAGCGACAGAGGGGATTTGCATGACGGAGCACACGGGAGGGCCTCCGACGGAGCGACTTGCGGCCCACGAACGTCTCGCCACGGGTGCGCTCGCGCGGTGGATGCGGGCGTGCGCAAATCATCCGTGGCGGGTCATCATCGCCTGGATCGGCATCATCGCCGCGCTCATCTTCCTCGTTGCGACGGTCGGTGGCAGCCTTAAGGACGAGTTCTCGATCCCCGGTTCCGACACGCAGCGCGCGACTGATCTAATCGAGGCCGAGTTCGCGTCCGAGCAGGGAGGCGTGCTGAACCTCGTCTTCGCGGCGCCCGAAGGGGAGAGACTCGATACGCCTGAGCGCAAGGCCGCCATCGAGGAGGCGATCGCGAAGATCCAGACGTCCGAGTTCGCGCCGACCGAGGACGCCGCTGGAATCGAGAGCGTCGCCGAGCCGTTCGACGACCAGACGTTCTCCGACGACGGCCGCATCGCCTACGCTGAAGCCCAGTTCGATCGGGTCATCTACGACGAGAGCCGCGAGGCTGTCGTCGCGGTGCAGGATGCGGTTCGCGAGACGGTCGAGCCTGCCGGTGTGACCGTCGAGTTCAACGGCGACGCGGAGTTCCCGCCGATCGAGCAGGGAACGCAGGAGCTACTCGGCCTGTTCGCCGCGCTCATCGTGCTCCTCATCGTGTTCCGCACGCTCGTTGCGACGGCGATCCCGCTTGCGCTCGCGATCGTCGCGCTCATGACGGCGTTCCTGCTCCTGTTCATCCTCGCCGGGCTCACCGACATCAACACGATCACGCCCCTGCTCGTGTCGATGATCGGCCTCGGTGTCGGCATCGACTACTCGCTCTTCATCGTCACGCGCTTCCGCCAACTGCTGCACGAGGGCCTGGCCCCACGTGACGCCGCCGCCGAAGCGGGTGCTTCGGCAGGTCGCGCGACCATCTTCGCCGGCATGACCGTGGCCATCTCCGTGACCGGCCTGGCCTTCTTCGGGATGGACTTCATCACGAAGCTCGGGATCGGCTCCGCTCTCGGTGTCCTCACCACGGTGCTGATCGCCAACTCACTGCTCATTGCGGTGCTGGCGAAACTCGGGCACAAGATCGACCGGCTCAAGGTGCCGTTCCTGCGTCCGATCGACGACTCCGAGGCGGCCCGCGAGAAGACGCCCATCGCCCGCTGGGGGCGGTTCGTGACCAGGCGTGCGAAGCCGGTGTTCTGGATCCTGCTCGGTCTCGGCCTGCTGCTCGCGTCGACGTCTGCGCTCGTGCGTCTCGGCGCATCGGACCAGGGCACGCAGCCCAGTGACCAGACCGCCCGTCGGGCGTACGATCTCCTAGCCGAAGGCTTCGGGCCTGGGTTCAATGGTCCGATCCCGATCGTCGTCGATGTGAACGGCGACGAGGGGGCCGCGCAGCGCATCTACGATGGCGTACAGGGCCTCGACGGCGTCGCATCGGCCGGCGAGCCGCAGTTCAACGACGCGAAGACCGTGGCCATCGTCTTCGTGACGCCGAGCTCCGCGCCGCAGGACGAGGCGACGAGCGACCTCGTCACGCGGCTGCGCTCGGACGTAGTCCCGGCAGCGGTCGAAGGCGGCGACGCCGTCGCCTACGTCTCCGGCCTGACTGCGGCGTTCGCGGACATCGCCGATCGAATCTACGAGCGGCTGCCGCTCTTCCTGCTCTACATCATCGGTGTCACGTTCATCGTCCTCGCGATGGCGTTCAGGTCGATCGTGATCTCGTTGACTGCGGCGGTCACGACGATCCTGTCGGCATTCGTCGGCTTCGGAGTGCTTACGCTCATCGTTCAGGAGGGCTATCTGCTGGGGCTGACGGGGCTCGACAGGACCGGCCCGATCGAGACCTTCGTGCCGCCCATTGCGTTCGCGATTCTCTTCGGGCTCTCGATGGACTACATGGTCTTCCTCATGAGCCGCATTCGTGAGGAACACGTCCACGGCCTGAAGACGCGGGAGGCGGTCGAGCATGGAATCGCCGCCATCGGTCGGGTCGTCATCGCGGCAGCGATCATCATGGGAACGGTTTTCGCGGCCTTCATCCTCACCTCCGATCGCATCTCGAAGGAGTTCGGGCTGCTGCTCGCCATCGCGATCCTCACGGATGCGCTCATCGTGCGGATGACGCTCGTGCCCGCGTTCTTCACGCTCCTGGGAGAGAAGACGTGGTACATCCCGCGCTGGCTCGATCGCCTGCTTCCGAACATCACCATTGAGCCGCCGCACGACAGCGAGGCGTCGTTGTCAGCGGTCGGGCGCGTCCCCGAGCCGGATCTGAGCGAGGCCTGACGAGATGGACCTGAAGCTCGAGCTCGTGCTCGTTCCCGTCTCGGACGTGGACCGCGCGAAGCTCTTCTACACCGAAAGGGTCGGCTTCGAGCTGGATGTCGATCACCAGCCCAGCGACGAGTTCCGTGTCGTGCAGATGACGCCGCCGGGCTCTGCGTGCTCGATCACGATCGGAATCGGGATCACGGATGCTGCGCCTGGCTCCGTCCGGGGAACCCATCTGGTCGTCACCGACATCGAGGCGGCGCGCTCGGAGCTCGCGGAGCGCGGGGTGGAGGTCAGCGAGATCCGGCACTTCGACCGTGCGAAGGAGGAGTGGATGCCTGGCGTGGATCCGAACCACGCCGACTACGGCTCGTTCGCCGACTTCAGCGATCCCGACGGGAACAGCTGGATCCTGCAGGAGGTGAGGGTAGGAAAGCCGGGCCGGTGAGTGCTGGCGTGCTAGCGGCAGTCGTTAGTCCGGAAGGAGCGGCATCACGACCCCGGAATTGCGGCCGAGCAGAACCGCTCGCGTGACGGCGGCGAACCCGAACCGGTCGCGCACCTCGTCGAGTGCGGCGTCGAGCTGATCGAACCTGGGATCGAAGGCCAGCGCGAGTTGAATCGCGTCCTCGCGCGCGAGGTTGGTGAGGGCGATTCCGACGAGCGTCAGACCCTCGGACTCGATCATCGGCATCGCCGCCGCGAGGAGCCCTCGAGCGGTGTCGAGGATAGTGCGCGTCTGCGCCGTCGCCTGGGGCATCGTCTGCGAGCGAGTGGCTCGCGTGAAATCCGCGAAGCGCAGGCGGAGCACGACCGTCCGGCAGACTCGCCTTCCTGCACGGAGCCGGCGTGCGACGCGGTCGACGATCGCCACGATGGTGGCGTCGATGTCCTCGACCGACCTCGTCTTGCGGCCGAGCGCGCGCTGCGAGCCGATCGAGCGTCGCCGCCGACCTGCCTGAACCGGCCTGGGATCCTGGTTGTGAGCGAGCGCGTGGAGATGCCTTCCCGCAGCGCGGCCGAGCATGGAGACGAGCACCGTCTCGTCGAGCCGCGCGACCTGGCCGACCGTCGTGATCCCGCGGCTGTGGAGCTTCGTCGACGTGACTCGGCCGACGCCCCAGAGCCGTTCGACCGGGAGTGGGTGGAGGAAGCCGAGCTCGTTGTCCGGGGGCACCACGATCAAGCCGTCGGGCTTCGCGACGCCGCTCGCCACCTTTGCGAGGAACTTCGTCCGGGCGATTCCGACGGTGATCGGGAGACCGACCTGCTCCAGAACCCTCGCGCGGAGCCGCAAGGCGATTGCAGACGGCGCGCCGGCCAACCTCCTCATTCCTCGGACGTCGAGGAACGCCTCGTCGATCGACAGACCCTCGACGAGCGGTGTCGTGTCGTCGAACAGCTCGAACACCGACTTGCTCGCCTCGGAGTAGGCAGACATCCGCGGGGACACCACGACCGCGTGCGGGCACAACCGCCGCGCCTGCGCCCCGCCCATCGCTGTGCGGACCCCGAACGCCTTCGCCTCGTAGCTCGCCGCGAGCACGACTCCGCCCCCGACGATGACCGGGAGCCCGCGCAGTCGGGGATCGTCCCGCTGCTCGACCGACGCGAAGAACGCATCGAGGTCGGCGTGCAGGATGGTCGGCTCCGTAAACACGAACACATGTTCGCATAGCTCGTGCCAGCGCAACAACGACGCGCCTTCGTGCTGCCGCGTCCGCGTACGATCGACGACGTGCCGACGGACGTCTCCACGAGCGTCGAGATCGACCGCCCGCGCGAGGTCGTGGCCGCTTTCGCCTCGGACCCGGACAATGCGACCCGCTGGTACGAGAACATCGAAGCCGTCGAGTGGATGAGCGCGAGACCACTCGCCGTCGGATCCCGCCTCGCCTTCGTCGCACGATTCCTCGGACGCCGCCTCGCCTACACATACGTGGTCAGGGAGCTCGTCGCGGGCGAGCGGCTCGTGATGGGCACGGACGAGGGACCGTTTCCCATGGAGACGACCTACACGTGGGAGGACACACCGACCGGCGGAACACGGATGACGCTGCGGAACCGAGGTGAGCCTTCGGGGTTCGCAAAGGTCGCGGCGCCGTTCATGGTCGTCTCGATCCGCCGGGCCAACCGCAAGGATCTCGCTACGCTCGAGCGCATCCTGGAGTTCTCGGAAGGCTCCTGAGACGTCGAGGACTGCCCTCGGGCAGACGAGAATCGGTCGCGCAGTGGTCGGAGGACTATCCGGGGAGCCAGCCGTCCCGATACCGCGCGTGCTCCCGCTTCGTGACGTGCGCGTACGCCTCACGCGGCTCGTTCGTCTCCTTCTCGACTCCCGCTGCGTGCCGGAGGGCGACCTCGTCCACGGTGTAGCCGCCCCAGTCGGGACTGTCCGCGTGAGCGCGGGTGCCCACCGCGACGACCACGCACGGCCCGTCTCCGGCGCCGACGATCGTGTGTTTCGTCTCGGCCGGGCAGTGCACGAAGTCCCACGCACGGAGCGGGCGCTCCTCGCCTTCGACGATCAAGTGCGCCTCGCCCGAGAGCACGAGGAAGTCCTCCTGGTCGGCCTCCCAGTGGTACATGGCCATCGCGTCGCCCGGGAGCAGGACCTGGACGTTGATCCCGAGCTGCGGGAAGTTCTGGTCGCCTTCGAGGTCGCAGAACGCGGGCCGGCCCTCGGCGTGGTACCAGCGCGCCTTTCGCGCGTTGAGGACGAACCAGCCCTCACCGGTGGGGACGAGCCCGTGCTCGGTCGAATCCAGCCGTGCCTCCGGAACCACGCCGAGAGCTTGCCGCACGGA
>JAERMP010000264.1 GCA_016844515.1 Thermoleophilia bacterium
CAAGGAAGAGAAGATCGAGATCGAAGGCGAGGTGGTCGAAGCGCTACCCAGCACGATGTTTCGGGTGCAACTCGACAACGGCCACAGCGTCCTCGCCCGCATCTCCGGGAAAATGCGCAAGCACTACATTCGCATCCTGCCCGGCGACCGCGTCACGGTCGAGCTCTCTCCTTACGACCTCACCCGCGGTCGCATCACCTTTCGAATGAAGTAACGGAGTCCTATGAAAGTTCGCCCGTCCGTCAAGCCTATGTGTGAGCGCTGCCGCGTGATCAAGCGGCACGGCCGCACGATCGTCATCTGCTCCAACCCTCGGCACAAGCAAAGGCAGGGCTAGCCCACGTGGCACGTATCGCCGGCGTCAACCTCCCCACGCAGAAGCGGCTCGAGATCGGGCTGACCTACATCTACGGCATCGGCCGCTCGACGGCGCAGAAGACCATTCGTGCGCTCGAGCTCGATCCGAACCAGAAGGTCCGTGACCTCACCGACGAGGAGGTCACGAAGCTCCGAAACTACATCGACTCCGAGTTGGAGGTCGAGGGCGACCTGCGACGCGATCGCGGGCAGGCGATCAAGCGGTTGACGGAGATCGGCAGCTACCGCGGCATCCGGCACCGCCGCGGCCTCCCCGTCCGCGGACAGCGAACGAAGACGAATGCGCGCAGCCGCAAGGGCACGAAGAAGACCGTCGGACGCGGCAAGAAGGCAGCGGCCAAGTAATGGCGCCTCCGCGCAAGTCCGCGACTCGGGGTCGCACACGACGCCGGGTCCGGAAGAACATCGCCATCGGCCAGGCGCACATCAAAACGTCGTTCAACAACACGATCGTCACGCTGACCGACGGTGAGGGCAATGTCATCGTCTGGGAGTCGGCCGGCTCGGCCGGATTCAAGGGTTCGCGCAAGTCCACCCCGTTCGCAGCGCAGGTGACCGCCGACAACGCCGCGCGCAAGGGGATGGAGCACGGGCTTCAGAAGGTCGCGGTCTTCGTCAAGGGCCCCGGCTCGGGACGTGAGACCGCGATCCGCTCGCTGCAGGCCGCAGGCCTCGAGATCCTCGGTGTGACGGACGTGACGCCCCAAGCCCACAACGGCGTCCGCCAGCGCAAGCGGAGGCGCGTCTAATGGCGAGAGACCTCGGTCCGAAGTGCCGGCTCTGTCGACGCGAAGGCCTCAAGCTCTTCCTGAAGGGCGAGCGCTGCCTGACCGAGAAGTGCGCGGTCGAGCGGAGGAGCTATCCGCCGGGTGAGCACGGGCGCGGACGCATCAAGCAGAGCCAGTATCTGCTCCAGCTCCGCGAGAAGCAGAAGGCGCGCCGCTACTACGGCCTGCTCGAGAGGCAGTTTCGCTCGACGTACGAGAAGGCCGCCCGCGGACACGGCGCTCCCGGCGAGAACCTCCTGCGGATGCTCGAGACGCGCCTCGACAACGTCGTCTATCGGCTCGGCTTCGCCGGCTCGCGTGCGCAGGCGCGCCAACTCGTACGCCACGGGCACTTCCAGGTCAACGGCCGGCGCGTGAACATCCCGAGCTACACCGTTCGGCCGAACGACGTCGTCTCGATCAAGCAGGGAAGCCCCGTGGAGCAGCTCGTCCGCGACGCCACCGATCTCACCGCGGCGGTCGCTCCCTGGCTCCAGGCCGACCACGACGGGCTCACGGGCACCGTGCTCAAGTGGCCCGAGCGCGACGAGATCGACGCCCCTGTGCAGGAATCATTGATCGTCGAGCTCTATTCCAAGTAGTAGGGGCCGGGCATGCCCGGCCCTGAGTGACACGAACACGAAAGGATCACCTTGGCCATACGAACAAGCTTGATGGAGTTCCAGATCCCGCGGATCGTCCACGAGGACGCCGACGACCATCGCGGCGTCTTCGCGATCGAGCCGCTCGACCGCGGTTTCGGTCACACCTTCGGGAACTCGCTTCGTCGCGTGCTGCTCTCCTCGCTGGAGGGTGCGGCCGTGACCGCCGTGAAGATCGAGGGCGTCGCCCACGAGTTCACGACCCTGAACGGCGTCCGCGAGGACGTCACCGACATCATCCTCAACTTGAAGAACCTCATCGTCCGCCTCCACGGCGCGTCACCCGAGGTCGAGGTCTACATCGCCAAGAAGGGCGCCGGCGTTGTGACGGCCGCCGACATCGAGGCGCCGGCCGACCTCGAGATCCTGAACCCGGAGCTCGAGATCGCGCACGTCTCCGACAAGGGCAAGCTCGAGATGACCCTCACGATCGGCCGCGGCCGCGGCTACGTCCCCGCCGAGCTGAACCGCGGCCCGGAGACGACCATCGGCGTCATCCCGATCGACTCGATCTTCTCCCCGGTCCGGCGTGTCGCCTACGAGGTCGAAGCCGCGCGAGTCGGTCAGCGGACGGACTACGACAAGCTCGTCCTCGACGTCACCACCGACGGCTCGCTCGACCCGCGAGACGCGATTGGGCAGGCGGCCGAAATCCTCATCCGCCAGCTCGCGATCTTCACCGATCTCGACGCGATCGAAGGGCTCGGCGAGGCGACGGCCGAAGCGGCCGCCGACGCGCCCGTCATGCACGGGATGGAGAACTTTCCGATCGAGGAGCTCGAGCTCGGAGTCCGCTCGTACAACTGCCTCAAGCGGGTCGGCATCGAGACCATCGGCGATCTCACCTCCAAGTCGGAGAACGAGCTCGTTGCGATACCGAACTTCGGTCGCAAGTCGATCGAGGAGGTCCGGTCGGCACTCGGCGCGCACGGGCTGACGCTCAAGGGCGAGGAGCTCGTTTGAGTGCCACTTCAGGCGATGTCATCCCTGTTCCTGGCGGCTGCAAAGCTGCGCCAGGCTGCGTCCTCAGTCGCGTCCATATCGACTGATATGAACGCTCCCTGCGTCCTTCCCTGGCTTGCTTTTCGCGCGCCAGGAACAGGGCAACATCACCTGAAGAGGCACTAGGCCATGCGGCACCAGCGATCCGGCAAGAAGCTCGGGCGGTCCCCCGCCCATCGCAAGGCGCTCTACTCGAATCTCGCAGGCGCCCTGATCGAGCACGGCCGGATCTCCACGACCGAGGCCAAGGCGAAGGCGGTCAAGCCGTTCGCCGAGAAGATGATCACGTTGGGCAAGCGCGGCGACCTCCATGCCCG
>JAERMP010000009.1 GCA_016844515.1 Thermoleophilia bacterium
CTCGGGCTCGATCGCCATCCCGAGCTCCTGTCGCAGTACTTCGGGAACTACCGGCGGCTTCTCTATCTGGCACAGACCGACGACGCCGACCTGCGCGCACGAGCGCTGGCCGCAGCCGAGCGCCTCGGCCTCGTGTACGAGGAGCGCCGGACCGGTTACGGCGACCTTCTTCCATCCCTGACCCGCTTCGTCGAGGCGGCCCCCGTTGCCTGAGCTCACCGTGATCTGGTGGCGGGACATCCCGGCGCAGGTGACGGCGAAGGAGGGCCGGACGTCCTCGCGTGCACAGCTTTCGGAGCGCTTCCAGGAAGCGATCGATGCGGCAGCGATGCGTGGCGGGCTGATCGGCACTGACGCGTACCTCACCGAGTGGCGGCGGGAGACGCGGGAGTGCGGCGACGATCTCGCGAAGGAGGTCGCCGACGAGGCCGCGTGGCTGGACGCGGCCTACGGCGACGACGTCCTCGAGCGGCTCGTGCGCTCGAACGGGAGCGACACATGACCGAGACGCGGCTCTCGAGCGCGACGAAGGAGGTCGTGATCGGCTTCGACCGCCCGTTCGTGATCATCGGCGAGCGCATCAACCCGACGGGGCGCAAGAAGCTGGCCGAGGAGATGGCGGCTGGGAACTTTGAAACCGTCCTGGCCGACGCCATCGCGCAGGTCGAGGCGGGCGCACAGATGCTCGACGTCAACGCCGGAATTCCGCTCGCGGACGAGCCCGCCATCCTCGCCCAGGCGATCGAGCTCGTCCAGGGCGTGACCGACGTCCCGCTCTCCATCGACTCCTCGATCGTGGCGGCACTCGAGGCCGGGCTCGGCGTCTACCGCGGTAAGGCGCTCGTCAACTCGGTCACGGGCGAGGAAGACCGACTCGAGTCGGTCTTGCCGCTCGTGGCAAAGCACGGCGCGGCGGTGGTCGCGATCACCAACGACGAGTCGGGTATCTCCGAGGATCCGGACGAGCGCTTCGAGGTTGCCCGCAGGATCGTCTCGCGCGCCGCCGACCACGGGATCCCCAAGGAAGACATCCTCGTCGACCCGCTCGTGATGCCGATCGGAGCGATCGGGAGCGCGGGCCGCCAGGTGTTCCGGATCGTCCGCCGGCTGCGCGAGGAGCTCGGCGTGAACACGACCTGCGGCGCCTCGAACGTGAGCTTCGGGCTTCCCAACCGACCCGCCCTGAACGCGGCTTTCCTTCCGATGGCGATCGCCTCCGGCCTCACCTCTGCCATCACGAGCCCGCTGCACGTGGAGATGCTGCAGGCCGTCAAGGCAGCGGACGTGATGATGGGGAACGACGCGCACTGTGCGAGCTGGATCGCGCGGAACGGGGACTCCCCTGCGGGCGAGGCAACGCACGGCCGCCGCGGCGGCCGTGAGGGCCGGCGGAGAGCTGCGTCGTCGTGACGTCGCCCGACGCACTTGTCGTCTTCACCCCGTCCGGCAGGCGGGGACGGTTCGAGCACGGCACGACGGTGCTCGAGGCCGCGAGGAGGCTCGGTGTCGACCTCGACTCGGTCGAGGTCTCGGAAGGTGAGCACGCGAAGCACGGGATCACCTCGGCCGACGCTCACCTGACGCCCGCCGGCGAGGTTGAGGAACGGTATGCGGCCGATCGAGGGCTCCGGGAGAGCCGGCGGCTCGGCTGCACCGCCTGCGTTGCCGGCGACATCGTGATCGACGTACCGCCCGAGAGCCAGCTGTACCGTCAGGTCGTGCGCAAGGAGGCGGATGCGCACCCGATCGAGATCGACCCGGTCGTGCGGCTGTATTACGTCGAGGTGCCGGCCGCGGAGCTCGGAGTCGCCGCGGGCGACCTTCGGCGCGTGCGCGAGGCGCTCGACGTCGAATGGGGTCTCGACGAGCTCGACGCCGACCCGGGCGTCCTTCCCGATCTCCAACGAGCGCTACTGGACGGTATCGGCGCGATCACCGTCGCCGTACACGACGGGTCGACGATCACGGCAGCGTGGCCCGGTCTCCACGACCGCGCCTACGGCATCGCCTTCGACGTCGGCTCGACCACCGTCGCGGGTCACCTCTGCGATCTCCTCACAGGCGACGTGCTCGCGTCCGCCGGAGCGATGAATCCGCAGATCCGCTTCGGCGAGGACCTGATGAGCCGGGTGTCCTACGTGATGCTCAACCCAGGCTCGGAGAAGGAGCTGACGAAGGTCGTTCGCGGCTGTCTCGCCAAGCTCACAGCGGAGCTCGCATCGACCGCGGAGATCGATCGCGAAGACGTCCTCGAGGTCACACTCGTAGGCAACCCGATCATGCACCACCTCCTCCTCGGGATCGATCCGACTCCGCTCGGCGGTGCCCCGTTCGCGCTCACGGTCGACGAAGCCGTGCGCCTCCCGGCGCGCGACCTCGGGCTGCCCGTCCACCGGGGAGCGCGGGCCTACGTACTGCCGTGCATTGCGGGGCACGTGGGCGCCGATTCGGCGGGCGTCATCCTGTCCGAGGGCCCGCACCTCGGCGACGAGGTGAACCTCATCGTCGACGTCGGCACGAACGCTGAGATCGTCCTCGGGAACCGAGACCGCCTGCTGGCCGCCTCGAGCCCTACCGGCCCGGCATTCGAAGGCGCCCAGATCTCGTGCGGCCAGCGCGCCGCGCCGGGCGCCATCGAGCGGGTCCGCATCGACCCCGAGACACTCGAGCCCCGGATCCGCGTGATCGGCTGCGACGCCTGGTCGGACGAGCCCGAGTTCGCCGACACACACGTGACCGGGGTCTGTGGCTCTGGGATCATCGAGGCAATCGCCGAGCTCCATCTCGCTGGCGTGCTCACCACGGACGGCACGATCGACGGTGCGCTCGCGAACAGGACTGAGCGCATCGTCGCCGACGGGCGCACGTTCTCCTACGTTCTCTGGACGGGCGAGCCGGAGCTCGTGATCACCCAGAACGACGTGCGGCAGATCCAGCTCGCCAAGGCCGCGCTCTACGCGGGCTGCGCTCTGCTGATGGAGCGCTACGGGATCGAGCGCATCGATCGCATCCGCCTGGCGGGCGCGTTCGGGACCCACATCGATCCGGTCCACGCGCTCGTGCTCGGGCTCGTCCCCGACTGCGACCCCGAGCGCGTCACCTCGGCGGGGAACGCAGCGGGCACGGGCGCGCGCATCGCTCTCCTGAATCGCGCGGCCCGCACGGAGATCGAAGACGTCGTGCGCCGCGTCGAGAAGGTCGAGACGGCGGTCGAGCCACGCTTCCAGGAGCACTTCGTCAATGCGATGGCCATCCCGCACGATGTCGACCCGTATCCGCGTCTCGCGCGGAAGGTTCGGCTGCCCGGTCGCAGGACCGCGTCGACCGAACGACCAGCACGGCCGCGCCGGCGCGAGAGGAGGCCTGCATGAGCAACGCTCGCCTACGGCTCGCGTTCGTGGGGGAAACCATGTTTCCCCCACGAACCCCCTTCTTCTTGAGAGCGTGGGGAACCTCCCGGTTCCCCACGCCCCTCCACGCTCATGGGCCGGAGGACGGCCCATGAGCGAGACACGAGGCCGGCGCGCCGGCGGGCGCGCTGCCCGCCAAGCGGCGCGGCTGCACGCCGTCATCGAGAGCGTGCCGTTCCTGACGCGCACGCTGGCGCCACTCGAGGTCCTGTCCGAAGAAGGTCTCGCACTGATGGAAGAGAACGCGGACACGATCCTCGAAAGGGTCGGGATCGACTTCCGCGACGCACCCGACGCGATCGAGCTCCTGCGGGGCGCGGGAGCAGACGTCGACGGCGAGCGCGTGCGGTTCCCGCGCGGGATGTGCCGTCAGCTCGTGCAGACGACGGCGCCGCGCGAGTTCACCCAGGTCGCCCGGAACCCCGAGCGCAGCGTCGTCTTCGGCGGCGCGAACACGATCTTCGCGCCGGCTTATGGGTCGCCGTTTGTGCGCGACGTCGACGGGGGCCGCCGCTACGGGACGATCGAGGACTTCCGCAACTTCGTGAAGCTCGCGTACGCGTCGCCGTGGCTCCACCACTCCGGCGGCACGGTCTGCGAGCCGGTCGACCTGCCGGTGAACAAGCGCCACTACGACATGGTCGAGGCGCATCTGCGCCTGAGCGACAAGCCCTTCATGGGGTCCGTCACGCACCCGCAGCGCGCCCGGGACACCGTCGACATGGCGCGGATCGTGTTCGGCGAGGAGTTCGTCGAGCAAAACACGGTGATCTTCAGCCTGATCAACGCAAACTCGCCGCTCGTCTGGGACGCGACGATGCTCGGGGCCGCCCGTGCGTATGCGGAGGCCAACCAGGCGGTGATGATGACCCCGTTCATCCTCGCGGGCGCCATGAGCCCGGCGACCGTCGCCGGCACCTGTGCCCAGACCCTCGCGGAGTCGCTCGCTGGCATGACGTACGTCCAGCTCGTTCGCCCCGGGGCTCCTGTCGTCCTGGGATCGTTCGCCTCCTCGATGTCGATGCAGTCCGGTGCGCCGACCTTCGGCACACCCGAGCCCGCGCTCGTCCTCTACGTCATGGCCTCGCTCGCGCGCCGGCTAGGCGTTCCGTTCCGCTCCGGTGGCGCGCTCACCGCTTCGAAGGTTCCCGACGCACAGGCAGCGTACGAGTCGGCGAACACGATGCAGCCGACCATGCTCGGCGGCGCCAACTTCGTCCTGCACGCCGCTGGCTGGCTGGAGGGCGGACTGACGATGGGTTACGAGAAGTTCGTCCTCGACGCCGACCAGCTCGGGATGTGGCATGCATTCTGCAAGGGCGTCGACCTGTCGGAGAACGGCCAGGCGCTCGACGCGTTCCTGACGAACGAGCCGGGAACCCACTTCCTCGGTCACGCGCACACGCTGGCCAACTTCGAGACCGCGTTCTACCGCTCGCCGGTCGCAGACAACTCGAGCTTCGAGCAGTGGGAGTCCGAGGGTGCGAGTGACGCGGCCCAACGCGCGAACGCGCTCTGGAAGCGGGCCCTCGCGGAGTACGAGCAGCCCCCGCTCGACGACACCGTCGACGCCGAGCTCCGCGAGTGGATCGAGCGCAAGAAGGCCTCGTTCCCGGACTCGGACGTGTGATGACTTCGCGCGCCTCAGGACGATGCCTGTGCGGCGCCGTCGCGTACGAAGTGCACGGCCCGCTCCGGGACATTCTGGTCTGCCACTGCGAGGAGTGTCGCCGCTGGGGCGGGTACCTGGGGGCGTTCTCTGCCACGCGTGTCGAGCATCTGGTCTTCGTCGAGGACAGCGCGTTGCGCTGGGTGGACAGCCCGCGGAGCGACCGGCGCGCCCGTCGCGGATTCTGCGGGGAGTGCGGCGCGAGCCTCTTCTGGCAGCCAGCGGAGGGCGAGCGGATCCACATCACCGCCGGGACGCTCGATCGGCCGACGGGCTTGCGCATCGCCGGCCACTTCTACGCGCACCACGCCGGCGACTACGACGAGCTTCCAGAGGACGGACTCCCGAGGTACCCGGATCCCGCCGCGCCGGACGTCCCGTGGAGATGAGCGCCGAAGAGCGCGTCGCCGAGCTGCTCGCGCACCCGCGCTACGAGGTGCTCCCGTTCGGCAGTGTGGAGGATGCTGTCCTCGAGCACGTCCCGCTCGGCGTGACGCTCACCGTTACCGTCTCGCCGAGGAAGGGCATCGAGCACACGCTGGACGTCACCGAACGGTTGACGAAACACGGGTACTCCGTCGTCCCCCATCTCTCGGCTCGGCTCGTACGAGACCGGGCGCACCTCGCCGAGATCGTCCAGCGGGTGGACGAGATCGGCGCGCACGACGTGTTCGTGGTCGCCGGCGACGCGGACGAGCCGGCCGGCGAGTTCCCGGGCGCGGCGTCCCTGTTGGAAGCGATCGCAGAGCTCGGTCACCGGTTCGAGAACGTGGGCATCACCGGCTATCCCGAGAGCCATCCGCTCATCCCGGACGAGACGACGATCCAGGCGATGTACGAGAAGGCGCGCTTCGCGACGTACATCGTCAGCCAGATCTGCTTCGACCCGAGCGTCACCGTGAGCTGGGTCGAGCGCGTCTGGAATCGTGGCACGCGGCTCCCGATCTACATCGGGATTCCCGGCGCGGTGCCGCGCACGAAGCTCATGCGCGTGTCCGCGTCGATCGGCCTCGGAGCCTCAGCGCGGTTCCTGCGCCGGCACAAGAGTTGGTTCGCGCACGGGCTGCGCCCCGGCGGCTTCAGCCCGGACCCGATGATCGCCGGCCTCGAGCCGAGCCTGACCGATCCCGAGCGCAAGATCGCCGGCTTCCATATCTTCACGTTCAACGATCTGGCTGACACCGAGCACTGGCGGCAACGGCATCTCGCAGCCGCCATACCAACGAGATAGAGAGGAGCCTGGATGCCCATCGAAGTCGAGACGATTCGTTCCGTAGAGGTGCCCACGAGGCTCGTGCACGGCGCCGGCGCCATCGCCCGCCTGCGCGAGACGCTGAGCGAGCTCGGCGTCACCCGGCCGATGCTCGTCACGGATCCGGGAGTCGTCGCGGCGGGAATCGCGGAGCGGACGCTTCAGCACCTGGACAACGCAATCGTCTTCGACGAGGTTCGGCCCAATCCCGACATCGAGCTCGTCGATCGCGGTGCCGCGCTGTACCAGGCTGAAGGGTGCGACGGGCTCGTCGGCCTTGGAGGCGGCTCATCGATGGACACCGCGAAGTCGATCGGCGTCGTCGCGGAGCACGGGGGATCGATCCTCGACTACGAGTACGGGCGAACACCGCTGTCGCGACGCGTGCCTCCGCTCGTCGCAGTGCCGACGACAGCGGGAACGGGCAGCGAGGTGACGCTGTGGGCGGTGATCACCGACCACGACCGGAAGATCAAGTTCAACGTCGGCGGCACGCCGCTGATCGGACCTCACGTCGCGCTGATCGACCCCGAGCTCATGGTCGGCCTGCCGCCCGCGGTGACGGCAGCCACCGGCATGGACGCCCTCTCCCACGCAATCGAGTGCTACACGTGCGACTACCACCAGCCTTTCAACGACGCGGTCGCCCTCCAGGCGATCGAGCTGGTGACAAGCTGGCTGCGACGCGCGGTCGAGGACGGCTCGGACCTCGAGGCGCGAACGCACATGGCGCATGCGGCAACGCTCGGCGGTATGGCTTACGGGACGGAGAGCGCCGGCGCCGCGCATGCGATGAGCCAGTCCGCGGGAGGCGTCCACGACTGCCCGCACGGCGCGCTGACCGCTCGCGTGCTCGGGCCTGTGTGCGAGTTCAATGCACCAGCCGACCCCGAGCGGTACGCGCGGATCGCCCAAGGCTTGGGAGTCGACATGAGTGGCCTCGCGCCACTCGAGGCGGCGCTTGCCGGAGTCGAAGTGCTCTACCGCCTCACCGACGAGGTCGGCATCCCCACCATGGAGGAGCTCGGGTTCTCCGAAGACGAGATCCCGATGCTCGCCCGGATCGCGTTCGAGGATCCGCAGACGATCGGCAATCCACGCGAGGTGGAGATCACGGACTACGAGGACATCTACCGCAACGCGTTCTCGAGGGGGAAGCGATGAGCGTAACGACACACGACTACTCGATGGTTGTCGGCGGCGCCTGGGCCGAGTCCGAGTCCGAGAAGCGCTTCGAGGCTACTAGTCCGGCGACGGGCGAGTCGCTCGGCACGGTTCCGGAGGGAACGCGAGAGGACGCCCGCCGGGCGATCGCCGCGGCCAATGCTGCGCGCCGCGACTGGGCCTCCCGCTCAGCGTTCGAGCGCGCCGCTGCGATGAATCGGGTTGCCGATCTGATCGAGGAGCGACGCGACGACCTGGCGCGCACGCTTACGCTCGACCAGGGCAAGCCCCTGCACGCGGAGTCCTACGGCGAGGTCGAGGAGCTCGTCGTCTACTGGCGCATGGCAGCGGCGGACGCGACACGTCTCGCTGGCTCGATGCCGCCCTCGGTCGATGCCGCGAAGCGGATCCTCGCCTACCGCGTACCGAGGGGCGTCGTGGGCGTGATCACCCCCTGGAACTGGCCGTACACGATGCCCGCCGAGCTGATCGCGCCGGCTCTCGCCGCCGGCAACGCAGTCGTATGGACGCCCGCGTCGTCGACGTCGGTCTGCGCGGTGAAGCTCGCGGAGTGCATCGTCGACGCAGAGTTTCCGATAGGCGTCTTCTCGATGGTCACCGGCCCAGGGGAGGTGGTGGGCGACGAAGTGGCCTCGAGCCCGGGGACGCACGCGGTGGGCTTCATCGGTTCCATCGCGACGGGGCTCAAGGTGGCGGTGGGCGCCGCCGGGAAGGCAACCGTGCTCGAGCTCGGCGGCAACGGCCCGATGGTCGTGCTCGACGACGCAGACGTGGAGGCGGCCGCCGAGGCAAGCATCGCCGCCTCGTTCCTCTGCGCTGGGCAAAGCTGCACGGCCGGCGAGCTCTTCCTCGTCCACGAGTCGGTGCACGACGAGTTCGTCGAGCAGGTCCGAGCGGCGGTCGACCGCTCGGTGCGACTGGGGGACCCATTCGCCGAGGAGACGACGATGGGACCGCTGAACAACGAGCCGACGGCACGGAAGACGGACGAGCATGTCGCCGACGCGCTCGAGCGCGGCGCCGAGCTCGTCGTGGGCGGGGCGCGCGCAGCCGGATTCCCGACGGATCTCTACTGGCAGGCGACCGTACTGAGCGAGGTGACCGAAGAGATGGACATCGCCCGAGAGGAGACGTTCGGTCCTGTGGTGCCGATCGTGCGGATCCGAAGCGACGAGGAGGCGCTCCAGATCGCGAACTCGTCGCCGTACGGCCTGCTCACGGCCGTCTGGACGCGCGATCTCGCTCGCGGGCTGCGTTTCGCGGAGGCCGTCGACGCCGGCTGGGTGAACATCAACGAGTCGACCAACTACTGGGAGAGCCACCTTCCCTTTGGAGGTCGAGCCGGTTCGAGCTCGGGTGTCGGGCGGGTCGGCGGAAGCTCGGTGCTGGAGGCGTTCACGGAGCCGAAGACGGTCGTGATCACGCTCGACTGAGTGCCGCGCGCCTGCTGCGCCACTAGGCGCGAGCTTCGTCGTCCTCGCGTCCGAGCAGGCGCCTCGTCAGGATGCGAAGCGGCCAGAGCGCGAAGATCACGACGATCGTGGTCGCCACCGCGCCGCCGTAGTAGCCGGCGCCTGCGGCCATGCCGATCGCTGCGACCGCCCACAAAGTCGCCGCGGTCGTCAGCCCCCGTATGTTGGCACCCTGGCGGATGATCGCGCCGGCGCCGAGGAAGCCGATCCCGGTCACGATCTGAGCGGCGATCCGAGTCGGATCGACCGGTACGATCGGGCCGGTCTGGGCGAAGAACTCGCCGAACCCGTAGGCGGAGACGAGCGTGAACAGCGCCGACCCGACCGCGACGAGCATGTGAGTGCGGAGACCCGCTTCGTGCTCGCGCAACTCGCGCTCTATCCCGACGGCGGCACCCAGCCCGGCGGCCAGCAAGATCCGCAGCAGCTCTTCCTGAAACGTCAGATCGGGGACCACCCGAAGAGCTTCGCCAAGCCGTGCCGCTGTCCTCGTTCAGAGAACGAGAAGCGCGATTCCTCCCACCACGAGCGCCGCCCCCGACAACCGCATCGGGCCGACACGCTCCCCGAGCATCGGCGCCGCGAGGGCAGCCACGATCAGGACGCTCGTCTCGCGCACAGCTGCAACCGATGCCGCCGGCGCGCGTTCGAGGGCTGCGAGCACGAGCACATATGCGACGAACGAGACGATGCCCGCCGTTGCCGGGGTGAGCCGAGCCGCAGCGCGCAGGCGCGTCCTTCCGGACGGGAGCGCGGCGACGAGCAGCAGCGCACCCAGGGCGGTCGGAGCCATGGCGAGCTCCAGATAGACGATCGGGCTCGCGTACTGGATGCCGGACTTGTCGATGAGGGTATAGGCGGCGATCGTTGCTGCTATCGCGAGAGCGAGCGCCCCGCCCGCGAGGTCCCGCTCGCCACCGAGACCGCGTACGAGGAGGACGCCGGCACCCACGAGGCACACGCCCGACGCCTGCGCGGCGGTCGCGCCCGTTCCGAGCGCAAGGACGCCGACGAGGAGCACGAGCACCGGCGCGAGCCCGCGCGCGATCGGGTACACGAACGAGAGCTCCGCGCGGCGGTAGGCGGTGGCGAGGAGTGCGAAGTAGACGAGCTGGAGCACGGAGGTGGTGGCAATGAACGGCCAGACTCGCGGGTCGACGTCCCACACCACCGCCGCAACCGGTGCGAACACCACGACCGAGGCGCAGATCGCAATTGCGGTCGCCGCCTCGGGGTCTCGCTCCCGTGCGAGGAGAAGGTTCCAGAGCGCGTGCAGGAAGGCGGCGCCTAGTGCAAGGGCAAACGCGGCGGCCGACATGGTGGGCGGAGACTAGGCCGAGGCGGGGGTCAGCGTCCGCTGCAACGCGCGCCGCCACTCGTCCCGCCGCATGGCCACCTCGTCGCGAGACATGGCGGGCTCGTAGCGAGCGCCGGTACGAATGCACCTTCCGATGGCCTCCAGGCTGGGCCACGTCCCCACAGCCATCCCAGCGAGCGCAGCTGCCCCGAGCGCGGTCGACTCGGAGTCCGCAGCCACCTCGACGGGGCAGCCGAGCAGGTCCGACTGGAACTGCATGAGAAAGCGGTTGGCCGTCGCCCCGCCGTCGGCCCGGAGAACATCGATACCGCCTGGGAACGCGTCCACGACATCCGCCACCTGGAAGGCGATCGCCTCGAGCGCGGCGCGGGCGAGATGCGCTCGCGTCGTTCCCCGAGTGAGCCCGCAGATGAGGCCGCGGGCGTCCGGATCCCAATGCGGCGAGCCGAGGCCGGTGAGCGCCGGCACGAAGACCACACCCTCCGTCGAGTCGACGGAGGCCGCGAGCGCCTCGGTCTCCCCTGCATCGGCGATGAGCCCAAGGCCGTCCCTCAGCCACTGCACAGCTGCACCGGCGACGAGTACGGCTCCCTCGAGAGCGAACTGCGCCGACGCTCCCGGCGCTACGGCCGCCGCCGTCCGCAACAGACCCTCGGGGGGCGCGTCGCGAGAGTCGGCGACGTTGACGAGGACGAAGCTCCCCGTGCCGTACGTCGCCTTGGCTCGACCCGCGGAGAAGCAGCCCTGGCCGAAGAGCGCAGCCTGCTGGTCCCCCGCGATCCCGGCGATGGGCACGGTCGCGCCGAACAACGCGGCCTCGCCAGCGATGCCGCTCGAGGCGACGACCCGCGGCAGGAGCTCTCGATCGACTCCGAAGAGGGCCAGAAGCTCGTCGTCCCACTCGAGCGTCTCCAGATCGAGCAGCAGCGTACGCGAGGCGTTCGTCACGTCGATGACGTGCGCGGCGCCTCCCGTCAGCTTCCAGGCGAGCCAGGAGTCGATGGTTCCGAAGGCCAGGTCCCGCTGGGGCCGGTCGGAGCGCTGCAGGATCCACTCGAGCTTCGTCGCCGAGAAGTACGGATCGGGCACAAGCCCTGTTCGCGCACGAATCAGATCACGCGGAAGCTCGCGGCAGCGCTCAGCTGTGCGCCGGTCCTGCCAGACGATCGCGCGCTGCAGCGGTCGTCCGGATCGACGATCCCACACCACCGTCGTCTCGCGCTGATTCGTGATCCCGACCGCCGAGAGCTCGGAAGCCGACACTCGAGCCTGCAAGAGAGCGTCGCCCGCAGCTGCGAGCACGCTCCCCCAGATCTCCTCCGGATCGTGCTCGACCCACCCGGGATGCGGAAAGTGCTGACGGATCTCGCGGTAGCCACGACCGATCGCGCGGAGCTCGTCGTCGACGACGAGGCACGTCGTTCCGGTCGTTCCTTGGTCGATCGCGAGCAGCACGCGGGGAGCATGCCGGACTCCGCGCGGGGCAGAGGTAGGCTGGCTCCCCGATGAGCGTCCTCCGGGCCGTCGCCTTCGACTTCAACGGGACGCTCTCCAACGATGAGCCGATCCTCTACGCCGTCTACCGCGACCTGTTCTCGGAGCACGGGAGGCCGCTCGCCGAGACCGACTACTACGGAACGCTGGCTGGCCTCTCGGAGGAAGCGATCATCGGAACGTGGCTCGGCGCGAAGGGCGACGAGCTCGCGGCGCTCGTCGAGGAGCGTATCGAGCGGTACCTTGCGCTGGCCGGAGACGGCGAGACCGTGTTCCGGGCCGTACGGGAGGCAGTCGAATATGCCGCCGGTCGCGTACCGGTCGCCGTCGTGTCGGGCGCGTTCCGTCGGGAGATCGAGCCCGTGCTCGCAGGCGCGAAGCTGGATCGTCATGTCGCAGTGCTCGTGGCCGCCGACGACGTCGAGCGCGGCAAGCCTGACCCCGAGGGGTACCTCCGCGCGCTGGCGCTGCTCGACCGCGGCCTGCTTCCGCCGGAGGTCGTGGCCTTCGAAGACACGGAAGCCGGCGTCGCCTCAGCCAAGGCCGCCGGTCTGCGTTGCGTCGCGGTCGTCGGCACCCATCCCGCCGAGCGACTCCGCAAAGCCGACGAGCTCGTCGAGGCGATCGACGTCGAGGTCGTTCAGCGGCTCCTTGAATGACGCTCGTGATCGCCCACCGGGGCGCGTCGTGGGAGCTCCCGGAGAACACCCTGCCCGCGTTCGAGCGCGCAATCGAGCTCGGCGCCGACTACGTCGAGTTCGACCTCCACGCGGCGCGCGACGGCTCGCTCGTCGTCTGCCACGACCCGCCTCGCGGCGGCGAGCCTCGTCTCGAAGAGGCGATCGAGCTCCTGCATGGCAGAACCGGGATCATGTGTGAGCTCAAGAGCCCCTGGCGCTATCGCAGGCATGACGTCGTGCGGCGGACGGTCAGGCTGCTGCCCGAAGATGCCGTCGTCGTCTCCTTCGACGCGCGCGCGCTCGCAGCCGTGATGGGAAGACGTGTGCTGCAGCACGTGGGGTACGGCGCGTCGATCCGATCCGCCGCCGACTACGCCTGGGGCGTCGGCTTCCACGATCGCCGCGTCACACAGCGGGGTCTCGCGAAGGCGCGCGCGCTCAGCCTTGCCACAACCGTCTACACCGTCAACGATCCGGCACGGATGCGAGAGCTCGCCGCGCTCGGCGTCGACGGGATCTTCAGCGATCGTCCGGATCTACTCCGGGCGACGCTCAACTCTCTCCGAGGCTGAGGAGCTGGGCGCCCGCGGCGGGGAAGCTGAGCCGCACGCGCGCGCCCACGGGAAGAGCGCTCGCGCGCTCGCTGGAGAGGTCAGCGCTCCACTCCCCCGCGCCGGTACTCACGTGCACCCGGGTCACCGCGCCCAGGAACGTCTGTGACACGACCTCGCCGATGAGCCCTCCCCCGTCGGTGGCGGCTTCGAGCTCGACCGTCTCCGGGCGAACCAGCAGGAGGACCACCTCGCCGCGCGGCCTGCCGCGCGCGGCGTCCACCGTTATTCCGGTACCGGACACCTCGAGCTCGCCGCGCTCGGGGTCGGCCACCGTCGCGTGAATCCGGTTCATGGTGCCGACGAACTCGGCGACGAACGGTGTGCCCGGCGCGCCGTAGATCGCCGCCGGCGACGCAATCTGCTCGATTCGGCCCTTCGACAAAACGGCGACGCGATCCGAGATCGAGAGCGCCTCCTCTTGATCGTGCGTCACGTAGATCGTCGTGATCCCGAGCCGCCTCTGGATACGGCGAATCTCCTCCCGCAGCTGCACCCGAACTTTCGCGTCGAGAGCGGAGAGGGGCTCGTCGAGGAGGAGCACCGTCGGCTCGATCGCAAGGGCGCGCGCGAGTGCAACCCGTTGCTGCATGCCGCCCGAGAGCTGGTGCGGGTAGCGCTTCGCCGCGTCGCTTAGCCCGACCAGATCGAGGAGCTCGGCGACGCGCTGTCGCCGGTCCGCCTTCTTGTCCCTCCGGATCCTGAGCCCGAACTCGACGTTGCGCTCGGCCGTCATGTTCGGGAAGAGGCTGTAGGCCTGAAACACCATGCCCATCCCGCGCCGGTTCGGCTTGACGCCGGTCACGTCGCTGCCGTCGACGAGCACGCACCCTGCTGTCGGGCGGTCGAACCCGGCGATGAGGCGCAGTGCCGTCGTCTTCCCGCACCCGGACGGGCCAAGCAGGGAGATGAACTCGCCACTCTTGATCGAGAGCTCGATGCCGTCGAGCGCGACGACCTCCCCGAAGACGCGGCGTAACTGCTGCAGCTCGACCGAGGCCATCAGTGACCAACCATCGTCGACGTGCGCCGGCGTCCGCCGAGTGCGACCGTGACCATCGCCGCCCAGGTGATCGCGAAGGCGAGGAGCGTCACCGCCCCCGCTGGATACGTCTTGTTCTGGTTGACGTACTGGACGTACGTCGGGAAGGTGTCGAAGACCGCCAGGCTGGCGATCGTGAACTCGCCCATCACGATGGCGATGGTCAGCAACGCGCCCGCGATCACGGCGGTCCTGATGTTGGGGAGGATCACACGCGTGATCGTCGTCCACCATCCGGCCCCAAGGCTCTGCGACGCTTCGGTCAGCGTGTGGATGTCGATCGCGCGGAAGCCCGCATCGAGCGAGAAGTAGATGTACGGGAACGCGAGGATGACGTACGCGGCGGTCAGGAACCCGTACGGCTCCGCGTAGAACCAGTCCGGGGAGTCCTGGTAGAAAGCGAAGAGACCCACGACGAGGACGATCGGCGGCACGACGAAGGGGACGAGCGCGAGGAAGCCGATGACGGGACGCAGTCGTGGGACCTTGAGGTTCACCCAGTACACCGTGGGCACGAGCAGCACGAGGCTGATGACGACGGTCTCTAGCGCGACGATGAACGAGACCCGCATAGAGGTCCAGAACGCGGGGTCGTGGATGATCTCGCCGTAGTTCGCGAGCGTGCAGCACTTCCCGGTGTCCTGTTTCCGCAGGCTGAAGAGGAGTGTCGCGATGAGCGGAATCAGGAAGTAGGCCGCCCCAACGAGTATCCAGACGACAGCACCCGGTGAGATCCAGCGCCTCACCGCGCCCACCTCGACGCGCGGCGCTGCAACGGGATGTACAGGAGCGTCATGAGCGCGAGCACGACGAACATGCCGAGCGCGAGCGCCTCGCCGAGATGCGGGTTCGAGAGCACGTCACCCGTATAGAAGAACCCGATCGTGATCGGCACGAGGCTCACGCCGCCCGCCGTGAGGCCGTACGCGGTCGCATAGGCCGCGAACGAGTTGCCGAACAGCAGAATCATCGCCCCGAGCAGGGACGGCATAAGCACTGGAATTCCTATGTGGCGCCAGAACTGGGTCGGAGTGGCGCCGAGGTTGGCAGCGGCCTCCCGCCACTCACGCTTGAGACCGTCGATGGCCGGCGCGATGACGAGGAGCATGAGCGGGATCTGGAAGTACAGGTACACGATCTCGATACCCGTCTTCGAGAACAGGGAGAAGCCGTGGTCATACGGGTTCCAGCCCAGCTGCTCCGTCATGAACTCCGTGACGATCCCGATCGTGCCGAGCGTTGCGATGAAGGCGAAGGCGAGCGGGATCCCCGCGAAGTTCGCGGCAACGCCCGAGAACGTTGTGAAGGCCGAGCGCAGGAATCGCGGTGTTCCGTCCCGGATCACCGAGTAGGCGATCATGAACCCGACAAACCCTCCGACGAGCGCCGTGACGAGGCTCACCTCGATGCTGTTGCGGTACGCCGAGCGGTACGGCTCGTCGAAGAGTGTGGCCAGGTTGTCGAGCGTCCAGCCGCCCTCGGGGTCCCTGAACGCGCCGAGGAGCACCTGTCCGGCGGGCAGGAGCAGGAAGAGCAGCATGTACAGGAGGAACGGGGCCGCTCCGAGCCAGGCCAGGGAGAAGCTCCGGCCGGCTTTCGCCGGCCGGAGCTTCTCCTCGGTTTGAGCGGCAGAGGTCAGTGCTATCCGACCTTCTTCGGCCAGTCTGTCGTGATCTTGGCCCTCGCGGCGGTGAGCTGAGCGCGGCTTGCGAACTTCGGCGCCTTGCTGTACTTCGGGAGCGCGTTGAGCAGGGCCTTCGGGATCGCTTTCCGCTTCGCCAGGTCGTCGAACAGCGCCGTGTGTGAGTAGCCCTTGATCCAGAGCAGCTGTCCCTGGTCGGAGTAGAGGAACTCCTGCCAGAGCCGCGCCGCCCACGGGTGGGGCGCCGTCTCGTTGATCGCCTGGCAGTAGTACGCGGCGTAGAGCCCATCCGACGGAGCGATGACCCTGATCCTCGCACTCGGGAATGCCTTGACGTACGCGAGGTTCAGGTAATCCCAGTCGAACGTGATCGGGGTCTGTCCCGACGCGATCGTCCCCGGCGTCGCCTGGACCGGGATGAAGTTCCCGACGTCCTTGAGCTTCGCGAAGAAGTCGATGCCAGGTCCGATGTCGTTGAGCGAGCCGCCGTTGGCAAGCGACGCTGCGAACACACCCGCCACCGCGGAACCGGAGGTGAGCGGACTGCCGTTCAGGGCGACCTTGTTCTTGTACTCGGGCTTGAGCAGATCCTGGAACGACCTCGGTGCGTTGCTCACAACAGCGCCGTTGACGCCGAACGAGATGGCGCCATAGTAGTCGGCGACCCAGAAGCCACGCCCGTCCTTCATGACCCGCGGCACCTTCTTGAAGTTCCTCGTGAAGTGCTTCGCATAGAGGCCTTCGTTGGCGCCGTCGATAGCGAACGACGGGCCGACGTCGAGCACGTCCGGAGCCCGCGGGTCGCCCTTGAGCGACCGTACGGCTTGGTTCTCCTGCGCGGACGACCCGTCCGGGTTGTCGCTCGTGATCGGGATCTTGTACTTCTTGGTGAAGGTCTTGATGATCTCGCCGTAGTTCGCCCAGTCGGGCGGGAGGGCGATCACGTTGAGGCGCCCCTCCTTCTTGGCCTCGGCGATCATCTCCGCGACAGACACGGACCTGCCGAGAAGCGGCGGGTCTGCCAGAACACGCTGCCGGGTCGCAAGGGCGACGTCGGACAGCGAGAAGATCGAAAGACCTGCCCCTGCAGCGAGACCGCGCTTCAGAAGGCGGCCCCGGTCGACCTTCTCCTCCTCGAGCCGACGCAGGAACTCGTACTCCTGCTCCTGATAGTCCTCCATCTCACCTCCCTGTGGTGGAACGAATGATCGTATGAGATTGGCGCGGTCCGTGCAATGAAAACTCGCACGGCCAGCACGATCGCGCAGTCGGGGCGTAGGCTCTCGCGGTCGATGACGAGCCCCTGGACGAGCGACGGGACCTGGCTGCGCTGCGCCTTGCATGCGCACACGACTCGCTCGGACGGAGAGCTCGCGCCCAGGCATCTCGCGCACCACTACGCGCGCGCGAGCTACGACGTCCTGGCCATCACGGACCACTGGCGCATCACGGGCGACGACTCGGTCGAGGACCTCGTAGTCATTCCGAGTGTCGAGCTCAACTGCATCCTCCCAGGCGCCCGCGACGGGCACGTTCTCGGCTTCGGTGTCGCCTCTCCCGAGGAGGAGCTGCACGAGCTTGCGAAGGAGCATGCCGGCCTCGAGACGACCGCAGACTGGGTCGAGGCCCACGGCGGTGTCGCCTATCTCGCCCACCCGTACTGGACCGGGGTCACGCCCGGAACGCTCGAGCTCCCCGACAACATCACAGGTATCGAGGTCTACAACGCCGGCTGCGAGCTCGAGATCGGACGCGGTCTCTCCGCCGTGCACTGGGACGAGCTGCTCGAGGCCGGGCGCCTGTGCCCGGCGATCGCGACCGACGACTCTCATCACCCCGGCTACGATTCGGATCTTGCCTGGACGTGGGTGAAGGCTCCCGAGCGCTCGCTCACCGCCGCGCTCGCCGCCCTCGCTGCGGGCTTGTACTACTCCTCGACGGGTCCGCGCATCGACGACGTGCGGCTCGAGGGCGACTCGATCGAGGTGCGGTGCAGCCCGTGCCGCTCGGTCACGCTGATCTCGGGACGGGCCACCGGTGCGGCGGTGAACGTGGGCCGGCTCGGCTATCGGCACGCCGGCCGCGAGCTCGAGTGCGATCAGGCGGGGCTCGTCGTCCACGCCAGGCTGGACGTGCCACCGTCCGCGCGGCACGTCCGCGTGGAGGTCACCGACGCTGCGGGGAGGAAGGCTTGGGCGAACCCGCTTTCGATCTAGGCCGCGGGCGGGCCCTCGAGGAGCTCGCTGGACGCCACTTCGACCTGCTCGTCATCGGCGGAGGAATCATCGGGGCCGGGATAGCTGCACACGCGGCGCGCGCCGGCCTCGGGGTCGCGCTCGTGGACGCAGGCGACTTCGGCGGCGCAACCTCGAGCGCTTCCTCGAAGCTCATCCACGGCGGCCTGCGCTATCTGCGCCTGGGTGACGTGCGCCTCGTTCGAGAGGCTCATCACGAGCGACGGGTGCTGACGAAGATCGTCGCCCCGCACCTCGTTCAGCGAACGCCGTTCCTCCTCCCCCTGTACCGCGGCGGCCCCCATCGCCCTGCGTACGTCCAGAGCGGGATCGTCCTCTACTCGCTCCTCGCCCGGTCGCGCATCAACTGGCTCGTCGATCCCGACGAGGCCAGAGCGATGGTGCCGTCGTTGCGGCTCGAGGGTCTGCGCTCGTGCGCTCTCTACGCCGATGCGACGACGAACGACGCGCGGCTGTGCCTCGAGAACGTCCGTGCCGCGGCCGAGTCAGAAGCGTGTGTCCTGAACCGCGCGGAAGTGGTCGCGCTCCGCTCTTCCCGAGGGCAGGTCGCGGGAGCAGAGGTTCGTGTCGACGGAGAGGAGATCGCGGTCGACGCGCGTGTCGTCGTCAACGCCGCGGGGCCGTGGGTCGACCACGTGCGCCGCCTCGAGGATCCGCGACTCGGGACCTCGGTCCGGCTGAGCAAGGGCGCTCACGTCCTCGTGGAGCTCGACGGCGCCTGGACGGCTGCGCTCACGATCGCGCAGGACGACGTCCGCGTGACCTTCGCCGTGCCCTGGTACGGCATGCTCCTCCTCGGTACGACGGACACCGAGCACGAGGGCGACCCCGGCGATGTCGCCGTCGAGCCGACCGAGATTGATCAGATCCTGGCCGAGGCCTCCGTGGCCTTGAGCACCGATGTCGTTGCTCCCGATCGCGTGCGGGCCGCTTACTCGGGCCTGCGCGTGCTGCCCGCGGGCGAGGGCGAGAGCGTAAACGCTCGAAGGGAGACCGTGTTCACCCGCAGCCCCGGGGGGATGCTCAATGTCGCAGGCGGAAAGCTCACGACCTACCGTCGCATCGCTCTCGAGACGCTCCACCGCGTTCGGACAGAGCTCGAGCTGCACCGGCTCGACAGGCGTCCCTGGCCGCTCCCGGGTGCAGCCGACCTGGAGCAGGTCGCCCTGCCCAACAGCCTGGAGCCGGATGTCCGCGCTCATCTGCTCCACCTGTACGGGAGCCTGGCGACAGAGGTGCTCGCACCCGCCTTGGAGAATCCTTCGCTCCTCGAGCGCCTCCATCCCGGCGGACCCGACATCGCCGCACAGGTGCGCTACGCGGCGACGCACGAGTGGGCGCGCAACGCCGACGACGTCCTCCGCAGGCGAACGACGTGCTTCCACCGCGGCCTCGCGGACGAGACCGTCCGGAGACGCGTGGAGGGAATCCTCGAGACGCCTTCGCGGGCGCTGTAGACGGGTGGGTAGCGCTGCTCCGATGAGCGTCGAGATCTTCTTCTGCCCATTGAAGCGGCTACGACACACGCGGCTGACGAGGACGTCATGGTCGCGTATCCGCTCGAGCTCACTCGGCTCTAGCCATCGTGCGCTTGGCTCCCGCGGGTTCGGATCACCCGATTGTCGGCATTCGCAGGCGATTTGATGCGCCCGGCAGGATTCGAACCTGCGACCCGCGGATTAGAAGTCCGCCGCTCTGTCCCCTGAGCTACGGGCGCGCAGGCTGAGGGTAGCCACCGAGGTGGCGGTTCGCCGTCCGGCCGGGAGGGCCCGATGTTTCGGCCCGGGCTCGCGGGCCCCGCGATCGCCACGCGCTTCCCAGAGCTCCTCCTAGCGTTCTTTCTATCGCTGCCCGAGGATCGCCTCGTTCGCCGCAGCCCGCGCGGCACGGAGGAGCGCGGAGAATGCTCGCTCCGTAATGACGAGGACGCGCAGCGGGCTCATGGGAGTCACCGTCGCGATACGCGGCTGGTGTGTGAGGAGCGACATCTCACCGAAGAAGTCGCCGGCACCGAGCGCTCCGACCTTCTTGGCGCCAATCGTCACGTCGGTGGTGCCCTCGACGATGACGATGAACTCCCGCTGGCTGTCGCCCTGGCGAGCGATCGGCCTCCCCTGCGGCCAGTCGAGCTCGTCGGCGACGGAGGCGATCGATTGGAGCTGCTGTTTCGTGCACTCCTTAAAGAGGGGTACCCGGCGCAGCATTTCGACCTTTGCGTCCTTGTGAAGGCGCATCGAGGGCGAGTCTATAACGGCGCCGAGGTGGTGGTAAAAGTGGACGCTACGAGGCGCGCAGCACGAGCGGCGCGCATGCGACGCCCGTCGCTTCCCGTACCGCGTTGCCACGAGCGTCCTTCATCGCGACGGTCAACGTCTTCGCCGTCACCGTCACCTGCGAATAGCTGTAGGTGTCGAGCGCCGCGCAGCGCATCCCCATCCCGTTCGGCGGCGGCGGCTTGAAGAAGAGCGCGCCGATCGCGGTGCCGGCGCCCGGAGTGCCGAGGAATCCGTCGATCTCCTTGGCGAACGTGTTCGTCGCGACCGGACCCGTCACGACCTCCCAGATCCCGGAGCCCTCCGGCGGGCCGCCGAGCGTTCGGTAGCGCACCTCGTTGACGAAGTTCGCATGGGTATCGGTGGTGAGGAAGACGACGTTGCGCACGTTCGCCTGCAGGAAGCGGAGAAGCCGCTCGCGCTCGGCCGCGTACCCCTCCCAGCGGTCGTAG
Source organism: Thermoleophilia bacterium (assembly GCA_016844515.1). The sequence continues at coordinate 20,756 of JAERMP010000009.1, forward strand.
GGAAGCGCGTAGAACTGCTGAATCGGAACCTCGTTCACGATGACCTTCCACGTCGCCTTCGACGCTTCGATCGCCTTCGTGAACGCCGCGTACTGGCGGCCGCCGAGCATCGTTCGCGCCGGGTCGTTGATCGCCGCCAGACACGCTGGAGGCACCGGGTTCCTCAGCGCCGGCGCGAGACTCGAAAACGCATCGCGCACGGCCTGAGGCGCCGTGGGCGCGAGATCCCCCGCACACGCTGTGGTCGCCTTGGCGCTGCGGAACGAGCGCTCGTCGAGGAAGAAGAGCTCGAGGTGCTTGCCCCAGCGGAACGTTCTGCCGAGACCGTTCGCAGAAGGCTTTGCGACAGGTGCGTAGTCGGTGAACGCCTTGACGCCGGCGGCGTAGATCGCATCGCCGTGCTCCGCCCTCGAGAAGTCGTTGATGAACTCGTGGTCGTCCCAGTGACTGTAGAGCCCAGCGGACTGGCGCAGCGCGGGGAGTGCCCCGAGCGCGAGCCCAAGCTTGTACTTCGCCCATTTCTGCGGCACCGTTCGGGCAACCGGAGCATCGGCCACCTCGCTGTCCGAGTAGATCGTGTCGCCGAGATTGATGTTGAAGTCGTTTCGCTCCGCCGCCA
>JAERMP010000096.1 GCA_016844515.1 Thermoleophilia bacterium
GCGCCGGGGATCGTCAGCACCTTCGTGCCGCCGCTCGGCGCCGGAGTGCGCGTCGACACGGCGATCCGCGAGGGAAGCGAGATCCCTCCGTTCTACGACTCGATGATCGCGAAGGTGATCGTCTGGGACGAGACGCGTTCCCTTGCCATTGCGCGGGCGACGCGCGCCCTGAAGGAGCTCGAGATCGAAGGCATTCCCACCACACGTGACGCGGCACTCGACGTTCTCGGCTCGCGCGAGTTCGCGACGGGCTCGTACTCGACCACGACGCTCGCCGATCTTGTCGGACGCGTGCCGTCGCTCACGCCACGATGAACGCGCCTGTGGGGCGGCGCACCGGTCGGCGCCAGGCGCTCTTCCTCCTTTATCAGTGGGATCTCACCGGACAGGCGCTCGCTTCGCTGTACGAGGGCGAGCCTGACGAGTTCGCGCGCGGTCTGGCCGAAGCCGTCGCCGCACGAGCCGCGAGTCTCGACCGCCGCATAACGGACTCGTCTCCCGACTGGCCCGCCGATCGTCTGGGTACCCTCGAGCGCAATATCCTGCGCATCGGCGTGTACGAGCTCGAGGAGGGGACGGTGCCGCACGAGGTGGCGATCAACGAGGCGGTCGTGCTCGCGAAGCGATACGCGTCCGACGACGCGGCGCGTCTCGTCAACGGCATCCTGGGTCGAGTGGCTCGGGAGGAGGCGGCGGCATGACATCAATCGACGAAGCGCTCGCCAAAGCGGAGGAGCTGCTCGCCCGGCTCAGCGAACGGAGGGAGGAGCTCGAGCGGCTCGCCGAGGCCGACAACGTCGACGGCGAGGCCGCGGTCGACGTCATTGCCGAGCTCGCCGAGCTCGCCCGGCAGATCGAGGCCGAGCTCACCCGTGCGCGGGCGATGGCCGATGCGCCAGGCTGAGGAGCTGCGCGACGCCGTCGAGGCGTATCTGCGGTCGCTGACGTTCGCCCCCGAGCTCGGGCACCTCGAAGACGCGCTTCGCTACTCGCTCGAATCTCAAGGTAAGCGCATTCGCCCGGTGCTCTGCCTCGCCGTCGTCGAGGCGGGGGGCGGGGATATCGAGCGCGGCCTTCCCGCCGCAGCCGCGCTCGAGCTCGTGCACACGTTCTCGCTCGTCCACGACGACCTGCCTGCGCTGGACGACGATTCCGAGCGCCGCGGCCGGCCGAGCTCGCACGTCGCATTCGGGGAAGGCGTGGCGCTGCTCGCCGGCGACGCGCTGCTCGCCGAGGCGATGCGGCTCGCGCTCACGTACGACGACCCTCGGGTTGCGCGCGAGCTCGTCGACGCGACGCTCGGGATGATCGGCGGCCAGCACCGCGACATAACGGGCGACGACGATGACCTGACAGAGCTCCACGGGTTGAAGACTGGGCGGCTCTTCGCCGCGTCGGTCGGACTCGGCCTCCGGGTGGCCGGCGTATCCGACAGTGACCAGGCCCCGTGGCGAGCATTCGGAGAGGACGTAGGGCTCCTCTTCCAGATCGTCGACGACATTCTCGACGGCGATGGGCTCGCCTTGCGTCTCCCGCCTGACGACGTGAGGCGCCTCGCCGACGGCAGTGCCGAGCGAGCCCGCGAGCAGCTGGACGCAGTCTCCGGGGACACGAGCGTGCTTCGCGCGCTCGTCGATGCCGTGGCCTTTAGAACCGGTTGAGGGATAGACGCCGCGGGTTCGCCGGGTACGATCTGACCCTTACGGACAGACCAGGTCTGCGCGGCGTGGCGCTCTCGCCCGCGTGTGTGGACCGTCGTTCCTCTTTCTATGCCGACCCGCCTTCGCAGCCGCCTGTCTATGTTCGCTCTCGCGGCCGTCGTCGTCATGGCGCTGGCTGTACCGGCGACAGGATCGGGGGATGATGGGAAGCGGCCACGCGCCGTCCCGGTGCAGCCCGAGATCGTCCCGGCAGGCGAGCGTGCAGCGCAAGTCGCGCTCAAGGCGGTCGGCGTGCCGTATCGCTGGGGTGGAGCGTCTCCCTCGAGCGGCTTCGACTGCTCTGGGCTAATTCGCTGGGCCTACGAGCATGTCGGGATCGATCTGCCGCACAACTCCTATGCGCTCTATGGCGAAGGGCGGCGCGTGTCGGCTGTGAAGCTCGAGCCGGGCGATCTCCTCTTCTTCGAGGGTCTAGGGCATGTCGGCCTCTACCTCGGGCGGGGTCGAATGGTGCACGCGCCTCAAACCGGCCGGAACGTCGAAGTGATCCGTCTGGACGGCACGAACTACGGCTCACGGCTCATCGGCGCGCGCCGCGTCGCCCCGGCCTGAGATCGCTAGCCTCGAGGTGTGAAGAAACGCCTCGACGTCATCATGGTCGAGCGAGGGCTTGCGGAGTCGCGCGCACAGGCGCAGGCGCTCGTTCTCGCCGGGCTGGTGCCGGGCCACGCCAAGCCCGGAGAGCAGCTCGACGACGCCGCGGAGCTGCACGTCGAGCGACCGCCGCGTTTCGTCTCGCGGGGAGGAGAGAAGCTGCAGCACGCGCTCGATGCGCTTCGCGTGAGGGTCGACGGACGCGATTGCGCGGATGTCGGCGCATCCACGGGCGGCTTCACCGATTGCCTGCTTCAAGCCGGGGCGGGACGCGTGATCGCTATCGACGTCGGGTACGGCCAGCTGCATCCGCGCCTGCGGGCCGATCCACGCGTGACCGTCCTCGAGCGTACGAACTCGCGCAACCTGCGCGAGCTCCCCCTCGCGCCAGAGCTCATCGTGTGCGACGTGTCGTTCATCAGCGTGACGAAGGCGCTCCCGCCCGTGCTCGCGCTCGCGAAGCCGGGCTGGGAGGCCGTGGTGCTCGTGAAGCCGCAGTTCGAAGCGGGTCGCGCGGAAGTGGGAAGAGGTGTCGTGCGCGACCCGCAGGTGCAACGGAAGGTCCTCGAAAGCGTCATCGAAGCCGCGCGGGCGTGGGGTGGCGATACGGTCGGGGTCGTAGACTCCGGGCTGCCCGGCCCGAAGGGAAACCGGGAGTTCTTCGTCCATCTCGTCAACCGCGCGGCCCAATCGAATCCCGATGACATCGACAGCTGGATCGCCGAGGCCGTTGGCTAGGTCCGTCACCAAGGCTGCGGTCGTCACCCACGGCCAGCCCAAGCAGATCGGCGCCGGGCTCGCGCGACTTCAGGCCGTCGCTGCTGAGCACGGCGTCGAGCTTCTCTACTCGCCCGAGGAGGCCGAGAAGCACGGCGTCGAGCCCGCCATCGATCCATCCGCGGTCGACATCGCAGTCGTGCTTGGAGGTGACGGCACCGTGCTCCGTGCGCTGACGCGTTTCCTGGGAACGGGCGTCCCGGTCATCGGCGTGAACTTCGGGCGCGTCGGCTTCCTCAGCTCGATGGGGAGGCGCGATCTCGAGGCAGGCCTCGCCCGGGTCTTCGCGGGGGAGTACGACGTCGTCGAGCTGCCCACGCTCGAGGTCGAGCACCCGAGTGGGACCGACCGCGCGGTCAACGACGTCGTTGTAGCGAGTGGGTCGCTTGGGCGCATGATCGAGCTCGAGCTCGCCGTCGGTGGGGAGGAGCTCGGCCGGCAGCCGTGCGACGGGATCATCTGTGCGACGCCGTCGGGATCGACTGCCTACAACCTCTCGAATGGCGGCCCCGTGCTCGTGTGGGGGCTGGAAGCGATGGCGCTCACCTACGTCGCCGCGCACTCGCTCCATGCACGACCGCTCGTGATCCCGCCCGGAGCCGATGTGATCGTGTGGAACCGCACGCACGATGTCGAAGCGGGAGTCCTCGTCGACGGTTATCGGGTCGCGACGCTCGGCAAATCGGAGCGGGCGGTGATCCGCATCGGGCCCGACCGCTCCCTTCTCGCGACGCTTCCAGAGGCGACCTTCGTGCGGCGCTATCGCCAGAGCTTTGCTTCGTAGGTTTTGAGCGGACAGACGGCGGGAGCCCATAGGGGAAGGAGACTGGAATGAGAATGAGCACCAAACATCGAGGAGTGCCGCGCGTCTACCGTGCGGGCCTCGGCGGATCAGTCGTAGTTGCGGCCGTCGCGGCTGTAGTCGCAACATTGGTTGTCGGAACGTCGGGTGCCGCAACCAGCGTCGCCCCGAAGAACATCGACGAGCCCGCCATCAGGGGAACCCCTCGCGCAGGCGAACGGCTGACGGCGACAGCAGGCACTTGGAGTGGCACGCAGCCTATGACCCTCGCGCGTAGCTGGCTGCGCTGCGGCGTCGACGGTGGCAAACCGGACGGATCAGACTGCCTTGCCATTTCCAATGCTACGGAGCGACGGTATGTCCTCCAGAACGCCGACGTCGGGTTCCGCCTGCGCGTTCGGGAGACGAGGACGAACAGCGACGGCTCCGCGTCAGCGGCGTCCAACGCAACAGACGTGATCACGGCGATGGTCACGTCACCCACGAACACGACCGAGCCGACGATCTCGGGCACGGCCGTCGTGGGCAATCGTCTAACCGCGAATCGTGGCGCGTGGGCAGGCAGCCAGCCCATCACCTACGCGTACCGCTGGCTTCGCTGCAGCTCGAGCGGTGACAACTGCGGCGAGATCGGCGGCGCGACCAACACTGAATACGTCGTGGTCGTGAACGACGTCGGCAGGACCCTGCGAGTCCGTGTGACGGCGAAGAACGACCAAGGGTCGCGCTCCGCGCTCGCAAACCCCACGGCTGTCGTGCGGTCGAACGCGCCCCCACCGGGGAACTCCATTCCCGTCGGCGACGTGCCGAACACCGCACGCCTGGTCGTCTCCGATGTCCGGTTCTCGCCGAACCCGGTTCAGTCGAAGACGGCACCGATATCCGTCAGCATTCGGGTCAAGGACACGCGTGGAAACATCATCCGCGGTGCGCTCGTGTTCATTCGGGCGACGCCGAGGGTGACCTCGGGCGGCGACCGGCAGGCGACCGGAAACAACGGCTGGGTGACCTACCAGCTTGTCCCGAACCGAAACTTTCCGCAGCCGAGATCAGGTTACAACGTGCAGTTCTTCGTCAAGGCCTATCGAGCCGGCGATCCGCCGCTCGCCGGCATCGCGGCCTACCGACTCGTGCAGGTTCGGTTGACCGGGTAACACGCAACGATCGAGAACGACGACGAGGAGGCGGCTCCGGCCGCCTCCTCCTTCACAGGCCGTCGTGCAAGTCGCCGAGCGCCGACCAGCAGTTCCGACGCCGTAAACCGAGTTCTTTCCCGTCGCGGTCTGAGGAGATGCCGGCGGAGGAGGACACGCTGTGTATTCGGGTTTTCAGGCAGGTTCTTCTGTCGGCTACTGTCGCCTCGTGGCTCATGCTTCGTAGGCTCCGAATCGAGAACCTTGTCCTCATTCGCGAGGCGGATCTGTCCTTCGACTCCGGCTTGAACGCGGTGACGGGGGAGACCGGTGCAGGGAAGACGATCTTCGCCCAGGCGATCGGCCTGCTCCTCGGCGCGAAGGCGGACGCATCCGCGGTCGGAGCGGATGCGTCCGAAGCGTACGTCGAGGCGGAGCTCGATGTACCCAATGGCTTCTTCGACGACGAAGAGTTGGGTGCGCTCGCCGAGCTTCGACCCGAGGGGGAGTCTGGGCTCGTGCTCGCTCGCCGCGTCTTCTCGGATGGACGCACGCGCGCCTATGCGTGGGGACGCGCAGTCGCGCGCGAGGATGTTGCAGCGGCAGCCGAGCGCTTGATCGCGATGTCGGGGCAGTTCGAGCAGCGACGGCTCGCACGCCCGTCGTTCCAGCTCGACGTCCTCGACGCGTTCTGCGGCGCCGAGCAGTTGGAGCGACGTCGGGAAGCTGCGCTCGCTTGGCGCGAGCTGAAAGCGTCTGAGCGGCGGTACGACGAGCTGACCCGCGACGCCGGTGCCGCGGCGGCGCGCCTCACCGAGCTCGAGGCACTCGTCGAGGGAACCGAAAGCATGGGTCCTGACGACGAGCGGACGCTACGGGCGCGGCGCGAGCGACTGCGCCACGTCGAGGAGCTCGCCGAGGGGGCGTCCAGCGCAGCCGAGGCCATCGCGCCGGAAGACGGAGACGGAGCGGCGTCGCTGACAGGGCGCGCCGAGCGAGCGCTCGCGCCGCTCGAGCGGATCGCTCCCGAGCTGGGGGCCGCGGCTGAGGAGCTCCGAGACATCATGGTGAGACTCCGCGAGGTCGGCAGCGACCTGCACGGCTTCGCCGCGTCGCTCGATGCGGAGCCGGGAGCGCTCGACGACGTCGAGGCGAAGCTCGAGCGGATCGCCGATCTCAAGCGCAGGTTCGGGGCAGCGACGTACGAGGAGCTCCTCGAGCGCAGGAGCGAAGCGCAGCGGGAGCTCGACGAGACGACCTCTGGGCGCGATCCGGTTGAGGCTGCGGCCGCCGCGGTTGCGGATGCCGAGGCGCGCGTCGGCGCGTTAGCCGAAGAGCTGGGGGCGGTAAGGCGCTCACACGCGAGCTCCCTCGCCGTCGCGGTCGCCGGCGAGCTCCAGTCGCTCGGCATGGGGGAGGGAGAGTTCCTCGTCGAGCTTCGTGAGCGCGAGCTCGGCGCGTCCGGCGCCGACGAGGCCGTCTTTCTCGTCCGCCCCAACTCCGGCCTCCCGTTCGCACCCGCAGGCGAGACCGCATCGGGAGGCGAGCTCTCCCGCATCGCGCTCGCGCTTGCCGCGGTCGCGGGAGGCGAGACGCTCGTGTTCGACGAGATCGACGCCGGGATCGGCGGCGTCACGGCCCATGCCGTCGCGGCGACGCTTCAGCGCCTTGCCGAGCGGGCTCAGGTGCTCACGATCACGCACCTCCCGCAGATTGCGAGCGTCGCCGATCGCCACTTCCGCGTGGAAAAGATTCCGGGAGATCCCACGCATACGCGCATCGAGGAGCTCGACGACCTTCTCCGACGAGAGGAGCTCGAGCGGATGCTCGGTGGCCAGGAGTTCATCGCCGCGGTTGGCGGGGTCACGCGAGGCGGCGAAGGCGCGGCTCGAGACTAGTGCCGTCATCTCACGCCTCGGTCGAGCTGCTCGCCGGACCGGACGACGTGTGGCGGTTCCTCGCCGAGCCGTATCACCTCGCCGATTGGTGGCCCAATCTCGTCGCGGTCCACCCCGACCGGCTCGGGCTCGCCGCCGGCGCGCGCTGGCGCACTTCTTCCCACCAGGCGACGCTGTTTCGGCGGGCGGACTCAGAGGACACGCTTCTCGTGGTGACTGCGGATCCGGGATCTCACCTGACGTTCGAGTTCGTCCGCGCGAGGATGCGCGCCGAGTTGACACTCACGCGATCCGATCCCGACCGCACGCGCGCAGAGCTCCGGGTGAGCGGACCGCTGCTGCTGGGCTTCTCTCGCGGCATTGCGAGAGACGCGCTGACACGCCTTCACAACCTCGTCCAGACTGCCGCCACGGTCTGACCTCGAAGCCTGCTACGGTTGGATCCCGTGGCCAAGTACGTGTTTGTCACGGGCGGCGTCGTCTCCGCGCTCGGCAAGGGGATCGTCGCGGCGTCGCTCGGGCGCCTGCTGAAATCCCGCGGCCTCTCCGTCAGCGCGCAGAAGTTCGACCCGTATCTGAACGTCGACCCGGGAACGATGAGCCCGTTCCAACACGGCGAGGTGTTCGTCACCGAGGACGGCGCCGAGACGGACCTCGATATCGGCCACTACGAGCGCTTCATCGACGAGAACCTTTCCCGTAACGCGAGTCACACGGCCGGCGCGATCTGGGACGCCGTCCTGCGCAAGGAGCGCAAGGGCGAGTTCCTGGGCGCGACGGTGCAGGTCATCCCGCACATCACCAACGAGATCAAGGCCCGTATCCGTCGCGCGGAGAAGGTATCGCCCGCGGACGTCGTCATCTCCGAGATCGGAGGAACGGTGGGGGACATCGAGTCGCTGCCGTTCCTCGAGGCGATCCGTCAGTTCCGCCGCGAGGTCGGGCACGAGAACGTTGTGTACCTACACGTCACGCTCGTGCCATTTCTGGACGCAGCCGGCGAGCTGAAGACGAAGCCGACGCAGCACTCGGTGAACGAGCTCCGCCGAATCGGTATCCATCCGGATGTCGTCGTCTGTCGCTCGACGGAGCCGTTGTCGGACGACATCCGCGACAAGAT
>JAERMP010000265.1 GCA_016844515.1 Thermoleophilia bacterium
TGAAGCAGGAGCGCCGCGGCCGCAAAGCGGCCGCCTTTTAGGGATCTTTGCGCGACCGGAATCCGCTAGCTGTCGTTCCCAGACACGTTGTTGACGGCCTGAAGCGTCAGTGAGCCCTCCTAGGGTGCGGCTTGTCCGAGTCGCAACCGAAGGAGAGCTCGTATGGATCTTCATGCACATGCGGTCTTGACCGTTCGCCAGCGTCAGCGTGTCTGTGATCTCGTCGCCACTGGAGTGACGATCACAGCCGCCGCACTCGTCGTCGGCTGTTCACGGCAGACTGCCTCGAAGTGGGTGCGCCGGCAGCGGGGCGGGGAGGGGCTGCGAGATCGCTCGAGCCGGCCTCACCGCTCGCCCCGACGGACACCGGAAGCAGTCGAGCGGGCGATCTTGCGCGCCCGCGAGGAGCTTCGGCAGGGACCGCACATCATCGGCTGGGCGCTCGGTCTCGCCGCCTCGACCGTGCACGCAGTGCTGCGCCGCCATGGTCGCTCTCGGCTTCGCACGGGCGCGCCGCGGGAGACGGTCGTTCGCTACGAGCGCGCCCGGCCAGGTGAGCTCGTACACGTCGACATCAAGAAGCTGGGACGCATCATCAAACGGGGCCACCGCGTCACCGGCGAGCGCTCGGGCCAGGTGAAGGGCGCCGGCTGGCAGTACCTGTACGTCTGTATCGACGACCACTCTCGCCTCGGCTTCGCTTCCGTCTACCCCGACGAGACGAGCGCGAGCGCGATCTCCTTCCTGGCCGAGCTCGTCCGCTTCTACGCCGTCCACGGGATCGTCGTGGAGCGGGTGCTCACCGACAATGGCACCTGCTTCAAGCACCGCTGGGCCGAGACCTGCCGCGAGCACGGGATTGCCGTGCGCAAGACCCGCGCCTACCGCCCGCAGACCAATGGCAAGGCCGAGCGCTTCATCCGCACGCGGCTCGAGCGCTGGGCGTACGCCTATCCCTACGAGCACGAGTCGCAGCGTCTGGCCGCGCTCTCACCGGTGCTCGACTTCTACAATCGCTTCCGTCCCCACCGCGCTCTTGGAGGCCTTGCGCCGCTGCAGCGCGTCAACAACCTCCCTGGGAGATACAGCTAGCGGATTCCGGTCTTGCGCCTAGTGCCCGGGCTTGGCAGTGCGCGGTGCGTCCGGGGGCACCTCGAGGTGCTGCAGGTTGAAGCGCGCGATCTCCCTGAACGCCGGCGCGGCCACCACACCGCCGTAGATGTTCCCGCGCGGCTCGTCGACCATCACCATGATCACGAGCCGCGGTTTCGTGGCCGGCACGAGGCCTACGAACGACGCGACATAGCGGGACGTCGAGTAGCGGCCGCTCGGGTCGATCTTCGCAGCGGTACCCGTCTTGCCGGCGACGGTGTAGCCGGGGATGGCCGCCTCGGTTCCCGTTCCTTCGAGAACGACACCTCGGAGCATCGACAGCATCTGTGTCGACACCGCGCGCGACACCACTCGGCGTTTCTTCGTCGGCGCGATCGGCTGACCGTCCACCCGCTCGATGAGGTGAGGCCGGACGAGCACTCCTCCGTTCGCGATGGTCGCGTAGGCGCGAGCCATCTGGATCGGCGTCACCGCGATCCCGTGCCCGATCGGCACGGTTCCGATCGTCGAGCCCGACCACTGGTCGAGCGGGAGCGCGAAGCCCGGTGACTCACCCGGGAAGTCGATCCCCGTGGGCTCACCGAATCCGAAGCGATCGATCCACGACGAGAGCCGACCTTCGCCGAGCCTCTGCGCGATCGTGATCGTACCGATGTTGGACGAGTACTCCACGATCTGCTTGACCGTCAACCGCTGCGTCCCGCGCGAGTGTGCCTCTCGGATCACGCGGTCCGACACCCTTATCGCGGGCGCAAGTCGAAAGGACGTCGATGGGCTGACGATGCCTTCCTGCAGGGCCGCCGCGACCGTGACGAGCTTGAACGTCGAGCCCGGCTCGTACGTGTCCGTCACCGCTCGATTGCGGCGGCGATCGGGGCGGGTCGTCGGAAACCGGTTCGCGTTGAATCGCGGCGCGACCGCCATCGCCAGCACCGCCCCCGTGTACGGATCCATCACGATGGCCGACGCTGCGCGTGCACTCCAGCGCCGCACGGTCTCCTGGAGAACGGTCTCGGCGTTCGCCTGAATCTGATGGTCGATGGTGAGGCGGACGTTCTTCCCCGGAGTTTCCAGCTTCGTGGAGACGACGTCGAGCGCCCGACCGAACGGATCCTTGACGATGGTCTGGCTTCCGGGCCGGCCGGCGAGCACCTTCTCGAGCGAGCGCTCGAGCCCCTCCAGTCCCTTGTTGTCGAGACCGGCGAACCCGAGGACCTGAGCCGCAACCGGGCCCTGTGGGTAGGTCCGAAGCTCCTCGGGGTAGAAGCCGAGCCCCGCGAAGCCCAGCTTCTCGAGCTCCTCGACCTTGAGCGGATCGGCTTTGCGTGCGACGAACACGAACCCCCGCGTGCGATTGACGAGCTGCGGATAGACGATGCCGGGCTCGACGCCGAGCGCCTTGCCGGCAGCCAGCGTCAGGTCACGCGGGCGGTCGACCTGACGCGGATTCGCATACACCGTCGTCGCCTGCTCGCCGATTGCGAGCGGCTCGCCGTTGCGATCGAAGATCGTCCCGCGCGCTGCCGGAACGACCACCGTCTCGCGGTGTTGACGCAGCGCCATTGCCGCAAGCTCGGGACCCTTCACAGCCTGTAGCCACACCGCGCGACCGAGCGCAACGGCGAGGAGAGCTACGAACACCCCCGCGAGGAGGACGATGCGCCGGTTCGTCGCGGCGGGCTTCACCGACCGAGTCGGACGTAGGTCGTCTCGTCGGACTCAGCCGATACGAGCCCGAGCTCCTTCTGCGCTAGACGGTCGATTCTCGAGGTGGCGGAGGCGCTCGAGAGCTGCGAGCGCAACCGAGAGATGTCTCCACGCAGCTCCGTCCGCTCGCGGCCCGCCTGGTCGAGCTGGAGGTTCAGCCGGAGCACGGTCACGTTCACGGCGACGACCCCTGCAAGCAGCACGGCGAAGAGGACGATCCACAGGACGCCGCCCCCGAGCGCCCAGGAACGCCGACGCGTCGCAGGGCGGGTGCGCGCGCGGCC
>JAERMP010000266.1 GCA_016844515.1 Thermoleophilia bacterium
AGTCGAGGTTGCGTTCGTTCGAAACGGCAAGCTGGTTCGAGTCGAGCGGGTCGTTCCCGAGGGCGTCGAGCAGGAGCTTCACGCGCTTCGCGAGCTCGTCCAGGGCCCGACACGGCTCGAGCGGCGCCAGGGGATACGGACGGCGATTCCCGAGGGCGCGAGAGTGCGCGCCATAAGCGCCGATGGCGAGGTCTGGCTCACGAGCTTCTCCCGGTCTCTACTCGGAATGGGAGCTCCAGAGACGAAAGTGACGCGTCTCGCTCAGATCGCAGCCACGCTCGCGCCTCTCGGCGACCAGGAGTACGCGTCTGTCGCCACGGAAGGTCGACTCGTGACCTCGCTCCGCCTCGGAATGCGCCCGGACGTGTGGCGCGCCGAGACCGGAGAGAACGACTATCAGTACGTCGTCCGCGGGATCCAGCTTCGGCTCTGGCTCCTCGGCTACCTCGACCGCACGGACGTGACGGGCTCTCTCGACTACTCGACCGAGCAGGCGCTCGTCGCGTTCCAAGGATGGGAAGACCTCGACCGGACTGGGACGGTCACCGGCCAGACTCAAATCGCGCTCTCCACGGCGGCTCGGCCGGAGCCGACGGCGCACCGTCCGGGGAAGCGGATCGAGATCTACCGCGATCGCGGCGTGCTGCTGATGGTCGACACGGGCGAGGTCGTGCGCGTGGTGCACACGTCGACCGGGGCCGGTGGAGTCACTCCGGTGGGCGCGTTCCGCGTCTACGTAAAGGCGCTCATGTCCTGGTCGGTCCCGTTCAAGGTCTGGATGCCGTACGCGGCATATTTCACCGGCGGAATCGCGACGCATCAGTCGCCCGACGTTCCGTCGTATCCGGCTTCTCATGGTTGCGTTCGACTTCCCGAAGGCGAGGCCGAGCGGGTCTACCGCTTCGTGGACGTCGGGACGCCGGTCGTCGTCCGCTGATCGATCGCTACGGTGTCGAGTTCGGTGGGATGGCGGCTCCCTCGAGCTTGTTGACTTCGAAGTGCTGCACGCTCCTAGCGCCGAATGAGCATCGCCACCGACGCGAGCAGGATCCATGCGAGCCAGGCGAAGATGCCGACGAACGCGATCGTCGCCAAGGAGGCGACGCCGAGGAGGATCCCGATCACGCCGGCCCACGTGGGGGTCGAGCGGGTGCGCATCGCGCCGATGGACGCGGCGATCGCCATGAGCCCGGCAGCGACCCCCGCTCCTCCGAGGGCGACCCAGCCGATATCGTCGACGTTGAGGAAGGTCGTGGCCGCTGAGAGCTTCGCGTCTTGGGTGTCCTCCTCGGTAATCGAGAACAGGGGCGAGATGAAGATGTTCAGCGCCATGAACGACAAGGTCGCGAAGGTGATGCCGCCGGCAAAGGCGACTGTGCCCTCGTCGCGTGCACCCGAGTCGCGCAGCCGTACCGCGAGCCCGGCAACGAACCACGCGATCAAGAGCAGCCCGACGAGCCCGAAGATCACCAGGGCGCCGTACCAGTTCTCGTTCGCCTCTGCGTTGCTCACGACCTCCGCTGCCGTGTCGCCGGCCTCGTCGCCCGCAGGCGTGAGGAAGAGGATGACCAGTCCGATGACGTAGACCAGGCCGCCGAGTGGCGACCACCGCATGAGCCAGCCCCGTGAGGGTGCTGTCGTCGCTGCCGTTGCCGTGTCCATCGTCTGTCCTCCCCTTGGTTGTCGAGTGCGGGGCAGTCTGTTCCGCCGCTGTCCTTCGTGTCAAGCGAGCCGTCCGCTTCGTCGTTCAGGCTGACGACCGATGAGTGAGGCACCGTTCACTCGGACGGGACTCGACGCCCTCCCGCCAGCGGAGGTCGCTCGCAAGGCCGAGTCGGTCGGGGTCACGAAGGCGGGGATGGCGACGTTCAACGTGTTCGTCCTCTCCATCCTGGCCGGATCGTTCATCGCACTCGGGGCGATCTTCGCGACGACGGTGGCGGCCGGTGGAGGCGAGCTCCCCTACGGAGTCGTTCGGCTTCTCGCGGGACTCGTCTTCACGCTCGGCCTGATACTCGTCGTCGTCGCCGGAGCCGAGCTCTTCACCGGCAACAACCTCATCGTGATGGCCTGGGCGAGCCGGCAGGTTGCAACCACACGGCTGCTCGGGAACTGGGGGATCGTCTGGGTTGGAAACTTCGTCGGCGCGTTCGCCACCGCCGTTCTCATGTACGTCTCGGAGCAGTACACCTTCGGAGCTGGCGCCGTCGGGCAAACGGCGCTCTCGATCGGCGTCACCAAGACGAGCCTCGGCTTTGGGCAGGCGATCGCGCTCGGGATGCTCTGCAACGCGCTTGTCTGCCTCGCCGTGTGGCTGAGCTACGGCGCCCACACGACAACGGACAAGATCCTCGCGATCATTCCCCCGATCGCCGCGTTCGTCGCCGCCGGGTTCGAGCACTCCGTCGCGAACATGTACTTCATCTCGATCGCGCTTCTGATCAAGACCGACGACGCGTTCGTTGCGACGCTGGATCCCCAGCCCGACCTCTCCGGTTTGACCTGGGAGAGCTTCTTCGTGGACAACCTGCTGCCCGTGACGATCGGGAACATCATCGGCGGCGCGGTCATGGTCGGCGCGGTGTACTGGCTCGTGTATCTGCGCCCGCGTCGCTCCGAGTAGCCCCGGCCGGGGCGGCATAGCCCGGTCCCAAGAGGCGCGGTCCGTTTGGCACAGAGTTGACACACGGTTCGGCGCGCGCGGCCCTACCGTCGAAGCATGGCTCGTGTCGTTTCGGTCGTTACCTTCGCGGCGCTCTGGATCGCCACGGTTGGCACCCCGGCACTGGCTCATCTCGACACGACGGACCGCTACACGCACCGCGCGTGTCCGGGTACCGCCGCGAACCGCACCGACCCGATCAACGTGGTCTTCACGACGTGGGGGACCTGGGGTCGCGCTGAGAGCCAGATCGAGGCCCACGCGGGCTGGACCTCGACCAGCGGGTCGCCGCTTCTCGATGACGAGCTCGAGCGACGATTTGTCGCCGCAGGCCACTCGTCGTCGCGGGTGTGGTGGGGGAACACCCAGAGCTTCAAGCAGTGCGACGGCGACTACGCCGCGTCCGACGGTTGGACCGCGTTCATCGGGCGCGTTCATCGGGCTCCATCAGGTGAACCATTGATGCGTTCGCTGCTCGGGGTCGTCGCGTCTGCCGTCGCGATGCTCGTGCTCGCGGGCGCAGGGGGAGCCGGGGACGGGAGGTCTGCGACACCAGCGCGACTAACGCTCGAGGAAGCCCGCGCGTTGGACGATCGGCCTCTCTACTTCGCCGGCGAGCGGGTCGAGGGCCTACAGCTCGTCACCGTGCTGCGCCGGTCCGACACGGCTGACTTTGTCTCGTTCGTCTACGGCGACTGCACACCGCAGGACGACATGGGCTG
>JAERMP010000267.1 GCA_016844515.1 Thermoleophilia bacterium
GGGACGCCTCGTCATGGAGGGAGCGGCTGGGACGATCAAGCGCGTCACCCTCGAGCTCGGCGGGAAGTCCGCGAACGTGATCTTCGAGGACGCCGACCTGGAGCGCGCGGCGGCCGCTGCTCCGTACTCCGTGTTCGACAACGCGGGCCAGGACTGCTGCGCGCGTTCGCGCATCCTCGTCCAGAGGTCGGTCTACGACCGATTCCTGGAGCTGCTGATCGGGGCCACGCGCGGCATGAAGGTCGGCGACCCCTCACTCGAGGAGACCGAGATGGGGCCGCTCGTCTCGGCGGCTCACCGCGAGACGGTGGCGTCGTTCGTCGAGACCGAGCCCGTGTACCAGGGCGACGCACCCGACGGACCGGGCTTCTGGTTCCCGTGCACGATCGTCGAGGCGTCCAACGACGACCGTGTCGCGCGCGAGGAGGTCTTCGGTCCCGTCGTCGCCGTGATCCCGTTCGAGGACGAGGCCGACGCGATCCGCCTCGCGAACGACACGCCGTATGGCCTCTCGGGCTCGATCTGGACGCGCGACGGCGCGCGGGCGCTGCGGATGGCGCGCGCCATCGAAGCCGGCGTTCTCTCGGTGAACGCGAACACGTCGGTCCGCGTGCAGACGCCGTTCGGCGGCTTCAAGCAGTCGGGGTTCGGCCGCGAGCTCGGGATGCACGCGCTCGAGGGCTACTCCGAGGTCAAGAGCGTCTTCATCTCCACGGAGAGTTAGGAGCGACATGGCAGGCAGGCTGGACGGGAAGGTGTGCGTCATCACGGGGGCGGGTGGCGGGATGGGCCGCGAGGCGGCCGCCGTCTTCACAGCGGAGGGGGCGAAGGTGTGTGTCGCCGACCTCGACGAGGAGCTTGCCGAGGAGACCGTCTCGCTCTGCTCCGGCGACGCGTTCGCGCTCCGCGTGAACGTCGCCTCCGAGGAGGACGTCCGTCATATGTACGCGACGACTGCCGAGCGGTTCGGCGGCGTCGACGTCCTCTACAACAACGCGGGCATCTCCCCGGCCGACGACGCGTCCGTGCTGGACACGAGCGTCGAGGCGTGGCAGCGCGTCCAGGACGTGAACACGAAGGGCGTCTTCCTCTGCTGCAAGCACGGCATTCCGTATCTGCTGGAGCGGGGAGGGGGATCGGTGATCAACGTCGCCTCGTTCGTCGCCATCCTCGGCGCCGCGACGTCGCAGATCTCCTACACCGCGTCGAAGGGCGCCGTGCTCGCGATGAGCAAGGAGCTCGGCGTGCAGTTCGCGCGGCAGGGCGTTCGCGTCAATGCGCTTTGCCCGGGGCCGGTCGAGACGCCGCTCCTGATGGCGATCTTCGGTGACGACCCGGCGGCGTTCAAGCGTCGCCAGGTGCACTGGCCGACCGGCCGCCTCGGGAAGCCGCGCGAGATCGTGAACGCTGCGCTTTTCCTCGCGAGCGACGAGTCGTCGTTCGTGAACGGGTCGGCGTTCGTGGTCGACGGCGGCCTGACCGCCGCGTACGTCACGCCGGAATAGAGGGTGCCGTCGGTGCAGGT
Source organism: Thermoleophilia bacterium (assembly GCA_016844515.1). The sequence goes on from JAERMP010000267.1 coordinate 1,526, forward strand.
GAAGCGCCTGGCGTGGCTCGGCACTCGAACCGAAAAGTTCGGCGAGACGACGGCGTTCTTTCGCGACGTGCTGGGGATCCCCGTGGTCCACGAGGAGCCCGGGTTCACGATGCTCAAGCTTCCCGGTGCCGAGCGCGACTTCGTCGAGGTCTTTGCGCCGGACTACCCGTTCGCCGCTCTCTACTCGACGGGGCCTGTCGTCGGCCTGCTCGTGGACGACATCGAGCAGGCCCGGGAGGAGTTGGATGCCGCCGGCGTCGAGTTGATCGGCCGGATCGAGTGGCTACAGAGCCTGGACGGCTACGGCTGGTTTCACGTGCGCGGCCCGGACGGGAACGTCTACGCGATCGTGCAGGACTCGCGCCCGACGACCAACTAGGCGCCGACGACCTGGACGAGCCAGCGCCGGTCGCGCTCGCGGTCGAGCTCGAGGAAGAGCACCCGCTGCCACTGACCGAGGGCCAGCTCGCCCTCGCGTACCGGGATCGACTCGCCGGCCGGGCCGAGGAGCATGGACATGCAGTGCGCGTGGCCGTTGCCGATCTCCATGTCCTCCTCGCAGACGTTCTCCGTTCGGCGGTCCCAGTCGTCGTGTGCGTAGTAGTGCTCCATCGGCACCAGTCGCTTGAGCAGGACGGCGAAGTCCTCGAGGAAGCCGCGCTCCCACTCGTTCACGCGCACGGAGCAGGTCGTGTGCGGCGAGTAGACCGAGCAGATGCCGTCGACGATCCCGCTCTGGCGGACGGCCTCCTGCACCTCTTCGGTGATGTCCGTGACGGCGAGGCCGCCGGCGGTACGGAGCTGCGACTCGAACTGGAACGTCTTCACGCCGTCGACATTGTGTCAGCCGCGCGTCGAGTCGGCTCGGCGTAACCGTCCGTTACGCTGGATCGCGCGGGCCCGTAGCTCAGCTGGTTAGAGCAGCCGACTCATAATCGGTTAGTCCCTGGTTCGAGTCCAGGCGGGCCCACTAGGAGCCATGCGGGATCGCGCCTCGCCGATGCGGGGCGCCTCCCGCGGTGGGCAACGAGATGGGCAACGACAGGGAGGTCCCGCATGACCGTGAAGGGCGAAGTCGTCCAGATCCTGAACAGCCTCGGTCGGCAGTCCGACGGCGAGGAGGATCCCGGAGCCGACATCATCAACCTCCGGGCGGCTGTCCGTGAAGTACAGAGTGCCGTCGTACATCTCGCGGAGCAGATCGACCGCGATCGCGAGGAGCGCCGGGCCGGGTGATCATCGACCCGACGGGAGCTCCCCGACGCCCGGAGCCGGATCGTGTCCAGCTGTGGCTCGGCGAGCATCGCATCTTCATCTCGAGCGCGATGGCCGACACGATCGATGACCGGGACGCCGTAGCCGCAGCGGTCAAGGATGAAGGAGCCCAGACGATCCGCTTCGAGGAACTCGGCCGCGATGCGAACGCGGAGGCGGCATACCTCGAGGGCGTAGACCGCTCGACGATCTACATCGGGATTCTCGCCGAGCAGTACGGGCGGCTACTCGAGACGGGGTTCTCCGCGACCGAGGCCGAGTACGTGCGGGCCCGTGAGCAGGGAAA
>JAERMP010000268.1 GCA_016844515.1 Thermoleophilia bacterium
GCGCTCGTGGATTCGGATCCAAGGATCGAAGTGCGAGCCGTCGTCGCGGCGCCACTCGATGTAGCGCTCGATCGCGATGAGTGGATAGCGCTCCTTCCAGGTCGGTCGTACGGGCGCGATCACGCTCGAGAGCCCGGCCGCGCGGGCGTTGTCCTTGAACGTCTCGATCATCCGCCCGGAGAGCCGCTCTCCCTGGTGGGCCGGGGCGACGCTGATCGCAATCGCCATCAGAGCCGTCGCAGGACGAACCGAGGTCATGCCGCGCTCGAAGCCCTCGTCCCAGCCTGACGGCAGATCGTCGAGGGTCCCGTCCCACGGCAGCGGGACTGCATGTGCCTCGGCAAGCAGCTCGTCGCCTTCCACGAGTGCGACCTGGAAGTCCGGGAAGTCGGTGTAGAGCCGGCCCCAGTAGCGGGTACCAGACTGGTTGTGATGCATGTACTCGGGAAAGGTGGCGCCCGAGAGCTCCGCAAAGCGGCGGGTCCGCAGTTCCGGGCGGTCGGCGTACCTGACGACGTTCACGAGCGTCGCAGCAACGCGACCGCCTGGGCCGCGAGCCCCTCTCCACGTCCGGTGAAGCCGAGGCCGTCGGTGGTTGTCGCGCGCACCGTCACGCGACCGCGCTCGACTCCGAGTGCTCCGGCGAGGCGCTCGCACATCTCGTCGCGCACACCGCCAATCCGCGGTTCTTCTCCAATGAAGACGCAGTCGGCATTGACGAGCTCCCAACCGCTCTCGCGCACCTCGCGGTACGCCTCCCAGAGGAGGTCGAGCGAGGAGGCCCCGCGATACTGCTCGTCGTCGGACGGGAAGAGCGAGCCGATGTCGCCGAGATTCGCAGCTCCAAGGAGCGCGTCGATCAGTGCATGCGCGATGACGTCTCCGTCCGAGTGGCCTGCGAGCCCGCGCGGGTAGTCGAGCGGAACACCCCCGAGCACAAGCGGCACACCGGTTTCCAGCGCGTGCGCGTCGAACCCCAGGCCAACGCGAATGTCCGTCATCCCAACGAGGCTAACGCTTCCGGGAGCGAAGCGAGGTCGTCGATACCGAGCGCAGCCTCGGGGGGAGTCGGCGGCAATCGCCCCCACGGCCCGCGCCGGACGTGGACGGCGACGAGCCCCGCCGCAGCAGCGCGAGAACGTCGTTGTCGACACGGTCGCCGACGTACGCCACTTCTCCAGGCGCGCAGCCGGCCAGCTCCACCACGAGCGCGAAGAACCTCCGATCGGGCTTACGCACGCCGAGGCTCGCGGACGACGAGATCACGTCTGCGGGAAGCACCGCGTCTCGCGGCCACCGCTCGAGAGCCTCCGTCTGATTGCCGACGATCCCGACGAGAAGGTCGAGCGACCGCACTCTTTCGAGACAGTTGATCGCGTCCGGATGCAGGTCGTCGAGCGAGTACGTGAGACCGTGCCACCACCCGTCGGACGACCGATCCCGAGGTGACCCCAGAGCGCGTCCTGCTCCTCCCCACGCTCGTTCGTGACTCCCAGGGCGGCCCAGACGACGTGCGGCTGGAGCCCTGCGCGCTCCGTAAGCTCACGCCACCAGCGCTCCTCGTCGACGAGCGTCTCGCCGACGTCGAAGAAAACCGCTCTCAGCGACAAACTCGTTCGCCAGACCTCTTTACAGTGCCTGGCACCGTAAAGCGCCGATTGTGAGCCAATGTCTCCACAGCCGGCTAGTCCTGTGAGGTGCTCAGGAGCGCCTCGATGAGCGCGAGATCCTCGGGTGTCGTCACCTTGAGCAGGCGGCGATCGCCTTCAACCACGGCCACGCGGCCACCGTTTCGCTCGACCAGAGATGCACAGTCCGTCGCGGCGGAGAGATCACCCGCGTACGCCCGCCGAAGAGCGGGAGCGAGGAACGCCTGAGGCGTCTGTGCCCCGAAGAGATCCTGCCGTGCCACTGTCTCTGCCACGACGCCGCGCTCGACGCGCTTCACCGTGTCCGGGATCGGAAGCGCAGGCACCACGCCGTCGAACCCGTCCGCGAGCGGCTGCAGGACACGCTCGATCACCGCGTCGTCGACGAGCGGCCGAGCGGCGTCGTGGACAAGAACGACGAGCACATCCTCCGGGACCTCGGCAAGAGCGGCCCGAACCGACTCCGCCCGTGTGGCCCCGCCGGTCACGCACGAGACGACCTTGGTCGTCGCAAGCTCCTCCGACAGCAGGATCGAAGGCTCCTCCCAGCCGGGAGCGGCCGCGACGACGATCGCATCGACCCACGGCGAGCGGTCGAGCCGGTCGAGGCTCTCGGCGAGTAGCGGCCGCCCGCGGAGAATCGCAAATGCCTTGGGGCGATCGATTCCGAGCCGTTCGCCGGCGCCCGCGGCGACGAGCAGCGCCCAGGTGGCCCCGGCTACGCCGGAACCGCCGGAGCCGCTACGCACTCGCGGTTGCGGCCTTCGGCTTCGCTCGAGAGCTCGGTTTGGGCTGCCCCGCACGCGAAAGGACGTCGTCGAGCCAGGCTGCGGCTTCGTCCTCGTCCAGGTCCTTCGCGTACATGAGCTCGGAGGCGAGGATCTTTTTCGCCTTCACGAACATCTGTTTCTCTCCGGTCGACAGGCCCTTCTCGTTGTTGCGGACTGCAAGGTTTCGCACGACTTCCGCAAGCTCGAAGATGTTGCCCGTCTTCATCTTGTCGCGGTTGTGCTTGAAGCGACGGTTCCAGTTCTTCGGCATCTCGGTGGAGCCGCCGGAAAGTGTCCTGACCACCATCTGCACCGTGCGCTGGTCGATGACTGTGCGGAGGCCCACTCGGTCAGCGTTCTCGCACGGCACGTTGACGGTCATGTCGTTGTGAAGAATCTGGATGGTCAGATACTCGCGCGTCTCCCCCAGAACCTCGCGCTTTTCCTTGCTCACAACTGTCCCCGCGCCATGATGCGGATAGACGACCTTGTCGCCGATGTCGAACAAGAGGGCCTCCCCGATGTCGGTATGCGTCGCCGTCACGAAAAAGTGCCGGCAGCATCTTCCCTGCCGGCGTCCGCGCACATCATAGCGGGTTTCTCACAGGGTCTTAACGGAACCGCAACGGCGTTTTCGCAAACCGGCGAAGGGCCGACGGAGCGCTA
>JAERMP010000010.1 GCA_016844515.1 Thermoleophilia bacterium
CTTCGACGAGAGCGGGCGAATGGTCACGCAGGCCGAGCACATTCCCGTCCACCTCGGGGCGATGCCGGAGGCCGTCGCGGCCGTGCGCGCCCACGAACCTAGCCCCGGCGAGCCGTGGATCCTCAACGATCCGTACGCGGGGGGAACTCATCTACCTGACCTGACGATCGTCACGAGGACGGCGCTCGGGTACGCGGTTACGCGCGCGCACCACGCTGACGTCGGAGGATCGGAGCCCGGCAGTCTCCCTTCCGGGTCGCGGACACTCGCCGAGGAGGGGGTCGTCATTCCCCCGACGCGGCTCGACGACGCGGCGCTCGATGCACTCGTCAGCCAGATGCGCAATCCGGACGAGCGCCGGGGCGACCTCCGCGCGCAGCTCGCCGCTCACCATCTCGCAGAGCGGCGGATCGAAGAGCTCTGCGCACGGCGTGGACGAGCGCGAGTCGCCGACGCGATGGACGAGCTGCTCGCATACTCGGAGCGCGTCGTGCGCGCGGGGATCCTGGCGCTTCCGGACGGTCGCTACGAAGCCGTGGACGCACTCGAGACTCACGAGGGCCTGCTCGAGCTGTGCGCCTCCGTGACGATCAGGGGCGACGAGATCGAGATCGGCTTCGACGGAACTGCTCCCCAGCACGCGGGCAACCTGAACTGCCCTCTCGCCGTCACGCGCTCGGCCTGCTTCTACGTCGTGCGCTGCCTGACCGCGCCGGACCTGCCGGCCTCTGGAGGAGCGTTCGCGCCTGTGGTCGTGCGCGCGCCGGAGGGCTGCCTCGTCAACGCTCGCTCACCCGCTGCCGTGGCCGCCGGCAACACCGAGACGTCGAGTCGGATCGTCGACGTCGTCTTCGCCGCGCTCGGCGCCTGCGTTCCCGTTCCCGCTCAAGGTCAGGGAACGATGAACAACGTCGTCTTCGGGAACGACCGCTTCACCTACTACGAGACAATCGGGGGCGGCCAAGGCGCGTGCCCGAGCGCCGACGGCCCGTCAGCAGTTCATGTCGCGATGTCGAACACTCTGAACACGCCGATCGAGGCCCTCGAGCTCGCGTATCCGCTGCGCGTCGAGCGCTACGAGGTGCGCGTCGGGTCCGGAGGAGCCGGTCGCCACCGCGGAGGCGACGGGGTGATCCGCGAGCTGCGCGTCCTCGAGCCCTGTCGGCTCTCCCTCCTCACACAGCGACGCGCGCTCGCCCCGCGGGGCGCCGAGGGGGGCGCCGACGGCCTCCCGGGCCGCAATCTCCTGAACGGCGAGGACGTCCCGCCGTTCGCGACGATCGATCTCCGGGCGGGCGACGTCCTCCGGATCGAGACCCCTGGCGGCGGCGGCTGGGGCGAGGTGCTCTAGGGTAGCCAGACGACCTGAGGACGAGGTCCCGTTGAGCGGTGGCCGGGTTACCGCCGGCGTGGTTCGTCTGGGCGACACGGTGCGTCGCCCTCCGGGGAGGAAGGCAGCTCTAGCGCATCGCCTCCTCCAGCACCTCGAGAAGACGGGCTTCGAAGGCACACCTCGCTTCCGCGGATTCGACGAACAGGGGCTCGAAATACTCACGTTCATCGAGGGTGAGGTACCAACCGATTGCCACGCGACCGTGTGGGCCGATGATCAGCTTCAAGCCGCAGCGCTGTTGCTTCGCCACTTTCACGATGGGACAGCGGGAACCGATCTTGCGGCCGGCTTCGAGGTCGTCTGCCACAACGACTTCGGTCCGTGGAATCTGGTCTGGAGAGATGCGCTGCCCATGGCGATCATCGATTTCGACAGCACTGCCGCTGGTGCGCGCGTCGACGATCTCGGCTACGCGATCTGGGAGCACCTGAACCTCGGCCTCATCGAGTTGACGCCGATGGAGCAGCGACGACGGCTTCGTCTCATGACGGCGGCCTACGGCGTGGCTCCTGACAGTGATGTCGTTCGGGCAATCGAGCGAGCGCAAGAGCGCATGCATCGATTGATCGAGGCGGCTCCCGTAGGTGTCGAACGAGAGCGTGCGATCTGCCAGAACCGCGATGAGCGCGATTGGCTGCGAGCGAACCAACGAGCGCTGCTGGGCTAGAGCGCCTAACAGAACGAAGGGAGGTAGCGACGGAAAGGCGTCGTGAGGTGGGCCGCAAGCTTGCTCGGTCGAGTACGCGTCTTGACCAATATATCAACTTGATATATCATGACGCGGCATCATGGGAAACGCTGTGACGCCGGTGATCCTTGGGTTGCTTGCCTTCAGCCCGCGCTCCGGCTACGAGATCAAGTCGACGGTCGACCGCTCGACCCGCTTCTTCTGGGCTGCGAGCTACGGCCAGATCTACCCGGAGCTGCGTCGGCTCGAGCGTGAAGGACTGATCGAGGGCGAGGACGCGCCCAGCGGCGGCCGCGCCCGAAGGCTGTATCGGTTGACGGCGGCCGGACGCGGCGAGCTCGAGAGGTGGCTTCTCGGGATCGACGTCACGGTCGAGCTTCGGGACGAGTCGCTGCTGCGGCTCTTCTTCGCGGACGCCCTCCCGCGCGAGCAGGCGTTGCTGCTGCTCGAGGGCCGCAAACGGGGACACCAGGAGTTTCTCGATGTGCTGCGCGCGATCGATGCACGGCCGGGGGAGGATCCGCCGTTCGTCGACCTCGTTCTTCGCTGGGGCATCGCGTTCAACGAATGGGGAGCGCAATGGTGCGCGGAGCAGCTGGAACGGTTGAGCGTAAAGACGAACGCGGCCTGACTGAGCCGTCGTTCCGACGAATCCTGCTCGGCGGGCTGCCGGCCTTCCTCCGCGAAGGCTTCTTGCCGCTCGCCGCGTTCTATGCAGGCTGGAGGCTATCGGGCACGGGGGCGGGGATCGCAGCCGCGGCAGCCGTATCCCTCTTGGTGTACGCGCACGAGCGCCGCGCTGCCCGCGACGGGCTGCTGGTCAGGCTCTCACTTGCGTTCGTCGCAGTGCAGACGATCGTTGGGCTGCTCTCCCAAAGTGCCACTGTTTATCTGGCCACGCCCGTGCTCGCGAACGCCATCTGGGCCGTCGCATTTCTCGGCTCGGCCGCGCTGCGGCGTCCGCTCGCCGGCGCGCTCGCCTGCGCCTGGTACCCGTTCCCGCCTGAGTTCCGCAAGACCCCCAAGTTCAAACGGGTCTACTGCGTCGAATCGATCGTCTGGGGCCTCTACTTGCTCGCCCGTAGCGCACTGCGGCTCACGGTTCTTCTCCATGGCAGCGTCAGCAGTTTCGTCGTCGTCGTATTCCTCACTGGGACACCGACGATGCTCGCGCTCGTCGCTTGGTCGATCTGGTATGCGATTCGTCGACTCTCGAATGACGACGGCTCGGCGGGCCAGGCCGGAGCAGACAGACCCTCGGAGCGTGCCGGGATCGGCGAAGGCGCTCCCGCGCGGGCGCTGCGCACGGCGGAGGACGGATGAGCCCGCGCAAGTCCGACGCCGCAGATGCCCTGACCGAGCCACCGGACCGGGTGAAGCGCTCCGGACCCGTGCGTGCCCGCTTCGCGCTTCGCGTATCGCGGTCGCTCGGGCTTGCAGCCTGGCGGCTGGGCGAGCGGCTCCAGATCGACATCGCCGGGGGGACGGAAGGCCCCCGGCCCATGACGGACGGCGCGCCGCGAGAGACGTTCGAGGATCTGATCGCCGCTGCCCGTGGCGGGGACGGGACCGTCGACACGGCCGCCTGCCCCTATCCGCTGCACGAGTTGTTGACGCACCTCGTTCTCGAACACGGCCTTCTCTTGCACGGCTCGAATCACTCCGCGCTGGAGGTTGTCGATCCGTCGCCTGCGCGGGACTGGGACACGGAGCTGCGCGCGGTAGTCGCGTGCGACGACGGCATCTGGCCGATCTTCTACGCGGTCGTTGCGCGCGACCGCATAGAAGGCGTCTTCACCGCCTGCATACACCTTGGTCGATCGTCCCGGCTCCGTCGCTTCTACATGTTCGCGATCGGTGGCGACCCCGCCGAGTCCACCTCGTGGACAGAAGGTGCCGTCTACGCACTGCCTCGCGACGGCTTTCGGCGCGAATGGGGACACGAGTGGGTGAACGCGCGGCCGGTACGCCCGGAGCTGTGCGTGCCGGTCAGCCCAGACGACTTTCCCCTCCGGGACAGCGTGATTGGGCTGTCCGGTCCCGGCGAGTTCCGCCGAGTTCGCGATCACTTGCGCGCCGCAAAACGGGAGCAGGTCTCGACCCCATAGGCTTCTTGTAGCGCCCCAGCCCGGATATCGAAACCGCGCTGATGCTGAGCGCTCTAAGTGCGCGGCGGGAGCCGGTAGAGCGTGAAGCGCTCGTCCTCGTAGACCACGGGTAGGTCGAAGTCGCGGTCTAACCGAAGACGGTCGACGACGAGGTACTCCGCGCCGTAGCTCTCCGGGATGGAAAGGTCCCCCGTCCTCGAGAAGCGCCTGGCATCCCGCGCGCGCTCGTACGGCCGGTTCGCCTCCGAGTCCGCGACATGCCCGGGCGGCGCGACGGCGATGAACACCGGCGCGGAGGCGGCAAGGCGGAAACTCGTCTCCTGATCCGAGTAGACGACCGATCCGGAGGAAACGTTCTCCCGAACCGCGGCGACCAGACCCGTCGACAGCGTTGCGTTCGGGGGCGAGGTGGGGCGATCCCAGTTCCAGAGCCCGACCGCGATCACCGGGATCAGGAACAAGGCCGCGGCCAGCGCCGCCGGCGCCTCGAGCGGAGGTCTGCGCCGAATCACCCCCGCGACGAGCGCAACCACCCCTCCGGCCACGGCGAACCACACGATCCAAGCGGGCGCCGTGTCCTTGAGCACGTACTCGAAGTCCCCGGGATAGAACACCTGGAGCGCTATGCCCGCGGCAAGTGCGAGTGGCAAGAGCCACCGACCGAGGAGCTTCGACAGGACACTGAGCCCGCCGGCAAACGCGAACGCGAAGGGGAGGAAGCCCGCCGCGCGGCGCGCCTGCGAGATCGAGACGAGATCGGCGAGCGTCGTGAAGAGAAGCGGAATGAGCATGACCGCGAACACGGCGAGCGACCCTCCGACCACGTACGCCGACCAGCGCCGCCGAGCGGCGAGCCCAGCGAGTGGGATCAGCAGCAGCGCGGCGATCGCCACCGGCCCGCTGCGCGTGAAGACCTCCGCAGCAAGGCTGTACACGGTGTCTGAGCGAACGTCGAGCTGGCCCCGGTACTGCTCGAACGCGCGACGCAGCTCGTCTGCGTCGGGCGAGACCGAGCGCGTGTCACGGACGACCGGAAGCAGCCAGACCATGAAGAGCCCTCCGGGTACCACCAATGCCCCGAGTGCGACGAGCCCCGCGCGAACATCGGCTCGCGCCCACAGCGCACGCACGGCGAGGAAGCCGACGAACGGGATCCAGAGGAAGAGCGCATATGTGGGATGAACGACAGCCAGCGCGAGCCCTGCCGCGGCCGTCGAGGCGAACAGGCCAGCGGAGGGTCTGCGCACCGTCTCGAGCGCGAGCGCGAGCGCAGCCGGAACGAGGAGCTGACGAGACGACGTCGCGGGAAGCGCGAGGAACACGTACGCCCCACCCTGCCCCGGCGCGAAGCTGATCATCGCCACCTGCGCCGCGGCGACGGCGCCCGCCGCCCAGGGCCTCCGGAAGAGCGCCCACCCGACCTCGTACGCCACGACCACGGCCAGCGGGGCGAGGATCGAAGGCAGGTGCACGACGACCTGCTCCGGATCCATCCCCGAGATCCGGGCGATGAGCGCGAGGAAGCCGTGCCAGAGAGGGAAGGCGTAGCCGGGGTGCAAGCTGCCGTCAGCGAACTCCGAGACCCGATCGAGCGAGAGCTCGTCGAGCTCGAGCAACTTCCGAGCGCGCGCGAGATGGAAGAGCCCGTCCCCACGGACCGTCGGCGCCACCCACCACAGGAGCACCCCGACGAGCGCTCCCCAGCCGAAGGCCCGCACGCGGCCGGGGACGCCTACAGCCGGCGGCCAGCCGTGCACGAAGCGCACGACGAGAGCCGCGACCGCAGCGATAGCGAGCAGAGTCATCGTCACGGTGAGCGTGCCCCTGACTGCGAACGTGACGGCGAGCGCCCCGAAGACAAGCGCGAGCGACCAGCCGAGGCTCGCCGAGACGCTTGGCACCCCGAGCGCGCGAGCGAGCAACCAGCCGGGAGCGAGGACTACTCCCGTCGCGAATGCGAGCTTGATGTAGAGAACGATCTCGGTCATCGCCCGAGCAGGGCAGCGACGTCCCCGGACGACAGCCACACGGCCGCCTCGCAGTAGACGCGCCCGCGCTCACCCCGGAAGACGACGCCCCGCAGCCGCAGCGCCGCGAGCAGGAGACGGCGTGCACGCTCCGCCGTCTTTGGCCCGCGGTGCTTCCACAGAAAGAGCAGGTGCCCGCGCAGGTTCTCCCGATAGAGGCGTCCGCCGTGCGCGGCGCCGCGCACGTGCACGCACTCGGCGCCCGGAAAGAAGACGACCTCCCAACCCACCTCGCGGAAGCGGAAGCACCAGTCCGTCTCCTCGCTGAAGAGGAAGTAGTCCTCGTCGCAGTAGCCAACCTGCTCGACGGCTTCGCGCCGCACGAGCATGCACGCGCCCATCACGACCTCGACGTCTCGCACCTCGTCGTGGTCGAAGCCCCCCGCATAGAACGCGTTGAGCGCCGATGAGCCGGGCGCGAGCTTGCGCAGGAAGAAGTACTCGGTCGCGAGCCGCCAGAGGGTCGGGAACCCGCGAACCGAGCGCTGCAGCGTCCCGTCCTGGTTGAGAAGGCGCGGCCCGACAACCGCTGCCCGCGGACGCGTGTCCGCGAAGTCGAGGAGCCGGTCGAGCGCGCCATTGACGAGCCAGGCGTCGGCGTTCAGGAGGAGTGCGTAGCGGCTCGAGGTCTCCCGCAGACCGATGTTCCATCCGGCACCGAGCCCGCGATTCTCGGCCTCGATTAGCCGTGCGTCCGGATAGCGCTCGCGCACGCGGTCGACCGTGCCGTCGCGCGAACCGTTGTCCACCACGACGGTGTCGACGCCGCGCAGCGAGTCGAGGCAGGGCTCGATCCAGGGGAGAGCGTCGTAGGTGACGACGACAGCCGCGAGGCGCGTCTCGCTACCCATGCTCGGTCCGAGCTCGCGTCCCCCCGCGGAGCCCCTCCCAGATCATGATCGCGCCGCCGGGCACCGCCAGGAGGAGGGTGACGAGGAAGTACAGGAACCCGGCGGCAAACGCCTCGTTGGCGCCGACGCCGACGCTGCCGAGGAAGCTGACGAAGAACGCCTCCCGGACAGCGATCCCGTTCAGCGTGAACGGCACGAGCATCACGAGGAAGAGGAGGGGCCCGAACACGTAGTAGATCCGCGGATCGAGGTCGATGCCCACGGCCTTGGCCGCTGCCCAGATCGCCAGGATCCGAACCGTCTGCACGGCGAGCGTGACCGCGAACACCTTGCCGAGGAGCCGGGGTCGCCCTCGGTAGTGGTGGATGCCCTCATAGAACGATTCCACGGGCCTAGCGAGGCGCACCCGCTCCAACTGTGGCTTGACACGTCGTAGCAGCGGTCTCGCCGAGCGCGCGAAGAACAGGAAGCCGAGCACGAGCGTCCCGAAGACGAAGACGCCTTCGAGCCAGAGGTACGCGCTGACGTCGTACCGGCCGATCGAAAGGAGGAACCCGATCGCGCCGAGCAGGACCGTCGCCGCACCGCCGAGCCCGCGCTCGAGAAGCACCGTGCCGGTCACGACAGCGGTGCGGCCTGCGTGCCGTCGCGAGGTCTCGACCACCCGAACGGCGTCACCGCCGAGTGATGTCGGCAGCACCTGACCCGCTGTATACGCGACGAAGTACGCCCGAGTGAGCCACGGGATCCGCTCCACGATCGCATGGGCGCGCAGAAGCCAGCCCCACCGCATGGCGAGCACCGGCACCGTCACGAACATGATGAAGAACGCGAGCGCGAACCACGCAAGGTCGGTGTCTGCGAGGACATCGAGCACCGTTCCGATCTCGACCTTCCAGAAGAGATACCCGATGGCGGCGGCCGTGAGGACGATCGTCCCGACGCGCCGCGTATGCCGGGTCATTCCGGCCTCGCGGCGAGCACGTCGAGCGTCAGAAGCTCGTACGCGACATTCGACGCTGCAACGGCCGTGGGTGCTCCGGGACCGTCGTAGGGCGGGCTCACCTCGACGATGTCGTAGCCCGAGAACTGCAGGCCGCGAAGCGCCCTCACGAATCCCAGCGCCTCGCGCGTCGAGAGCCCTCCAGCCTCCGGAGTCCCTGTCCCCGGAGCGAAAGCCGGGTCGAGAACGTCGATATCGAACGAGAGAAACAACGATCCGTCGCCGACCCGGCTCCGGACGCGTGTCCCGTACTCCTCGGCACTCAGCGTGACGAGCTCCTCGCACGGGATCACCTCGAACCCGAGCTCCTGCGGCATCGCCGCATCATCCGGCCCGTATACCGAGCCGCGCATCCCGGCGAGCAGCGACCGGCTCGGGTCGAGGAGACCCTCCTCGAGCGCCCGCCGAAACGGCGAGCCGTGGTAGTAACGCTCCCCCACGTAGCGATCCCAGACGTCCGCATGCGCGTCGAGGAGAACGAGGCCGAGCGGGCCATGCACCGCGGCGTGCGCCCGCAGCTCACCGAGGACGATCGTGTGGTCTCCGCCGAGGCAGAGGGTTCGCGCACCCATGCGGACGATGGGCTCGAGATGCTCTGCGATCTGGGCCATCGTCTTCTCCGCGTTGCCGGGAGTGATCCCGACGTCACCGAGATCGGCGACGGAGAGCCGCCCGAAGACTTGGGCGTCCTGGACGGGGTTGTACGGCCGCAGCATCATCGACGCCGATCGCACGGCCTCCGGGCCGAACCGCGTGCCAGGACGGTTCGTCGTCCCGGTGTCGAACGGAATCCCGAGCACCGCTACGTCTACGCCTTCCGGGCTGTCGGCGAGCGGGCAGCGCCCGAACGTCCTAACACCCGTATAGCGGGGTGCAGCGAAGGCGTCAGGCGGCTCGTAGCGTGGGGCGTCCTCTCTCGCCACGCGGCGACGGTACCAGCGGGGTCGGCCCGGGGTCAGACCCGGGGTCAGACCCCGGGCATGTCCGGAAGGGTCATACCTCGCGGGCCTGACCCCACGCGGTAGCGGCGGACTACGCGGCTTCTTCCAACGCCAATCCGCTTGCCGGCCGGACGACCTGGTCCGACCGTCGCTTCCGGGGGATGAGGAGTGCGATGAAGGATCCCGTCCCGAGAACCGCAGCCCCGATCCAGAGTGCCGGCACGAGCCCGTCGTTGAAGGTCTGCGGAGACTCGTAGCCCCCGACGCTGGCAAAGATCGAAGCGAGCACGGCCACGCCGAGCACGCCCCCCACCTCGCGGATTGCGTTGTTCGTGCCGGACGCCTTGCCCTCCTCCTGCGGGCGCACGGCCGAGAGGACGACGTTTGCGACCGGTGCGAAGAAGAGCGCCATCCCGATTCCCGAGAGGACGAACGGACCGACGAGCGACGTGTACCCGACGGTCGCGTTGGAGACCGCCGCGATCCAACCCAGCCCGATCGCCTGCAGCGCGAGTCCCGTCGCCATCAACGGTCGACCACCGATTCTGTCCGAGAGCGCGCCGGCAACTGGTGCGACGAACATCGGCATCAGCGTCCAAGGGAGTATCCGGAGGCCGGCGCCGAGCGGCGAGTAGCCCTGCGCGGTTTGGAAGAACTGGCTGAGCAGGAAGATTGAGCCGAACATACCGAAGTACATGAGGAGCGACGCGCCGTTCGCTGCAGCGAAGGCGCGGTTACGGAAGAACCTCATCGGCAGCATCGGCTGAGGGGTCCGAAGCTCCCAAGCGACGAAGGCGGCGAGCAGGAGCGCGCCGAGTAGGAGCGCGCCGACAATCGTCGGGCTCGTCCATCCGTCGCCGTTGCCGTGAATGAGGCCCCAGACGATCCCGAGCAACCCCCCGCTGGCCAGCGCGAGACCGGGGATGTCGAGCGCCTTGTCAGGCCCGGTGCTCTCACGCAGCATCAAGGCGAGCGGCAACAGGAGGATCCCGACGGGGACGTTCAGCCAGAAGATCCACTGCCAGGAGATGCCGTCGACGACGGCTCCCCCGACGAGCGGGCCCATGGCAACCGCGAGGCCGGCGATGCCCGACCAGGCGCCGAGCGCGAGGCCACGCTTCTCGCGGGCGACCGCGGCGCTCAGGATGGTCAACGTCAGAGGCGTGACGATCGCGGCGCCGAATCCCTGAAGCGCGCGTGCGGCGATCAGCCAGTCGGCCGACGGCGCAAGCGCTGCTGCGGCCGAGGCGGCGGTGAACAGCCCGACGCCGATCAAGAACATCCGCTTGCGGCCGAACCGGTCGCCGAGGGCGGCTCCGGTGAGCACGAAGACCGCGAACGTCAACGTGTACGCGTTCACCGTCCACTCGAGCTCCTCGATCGACGCCGCGAGGTCGACACGGATCACCGGGAGTGCGGTCGAGACGACGAGGTTGTCGAGCACGACCATGAAGAGCGCGACCGAGGTGATCGCGAACGTCCACAGAGTCCTGGCACTGGCGGTCATCGTTACTCCTTGGTGTGTAGTGACTGATTACTCACAATTGCAGGAAAAAAGAGAGATCAGGCGGGTCGTTCAGGATCCAGATCGTTGCAGCCGGCCATCAGGCGTACGGCCCACGGCTCGGGCTCTTCCTCCTCGTGAAGGCCCATAGCTCCGACGACGTTGAAGAGCATCCCCATGGCGAAGAAGCGCGCGATGCGCGGTGCCGGAACCCCGGAGACACGCTCGACGTACGTGTAGAGATCGCCGTACCCCTCGCGCACTGCTTGGCGCACGTCGGGGTCGTCGAGCGCCGCGGCGTACGTCTGGAGCTGCGCCTGCAGCATCGTCGGATCCGTCTTCAGCAGAAAGCCGTACGCCTCGCCCATCGCCGACAAGGCCTCCTCGCCGCGCAGACCCTCGGCGGCCTGCTGCATCGCTTCGAGCGTCCGTCGGAAGCACCGACGAACCGATGCGAGGTACAGGTCCTTCTTCGACCCGAAGAGGCGGAAGAGGTACGGCTGCGAGATGCCTGCCCGCCGGGCGATCGCATCCGTCGAGGCTCCATGGAAGCCCGCGCGTGCGAACTCCTCGACCGCCGCTGCGAGGACATCCGCGCGCCGCTCGTCCGCCGTCTGTCTGGTTGCGGTCGCCATGAGTATTGGAAGTTAGCACTCACTCACAACGATGTCAACACCGCCACGACGCGCTCGACCTCCTCCTCGGTCGTGGACGTCGCGAACGGGAGCGCGAGCGCGCGCTCGAACGCGCGATCCGCGCCGGGGAAGGCGCCTTGTGACCGATACGGCTCGAGTCGGTGGAGAGCCCAGGTCCCGATCTGCGCCTCGATCCCCGCTGCGCGGAGGGCGGCGAGGGCTTCGTCACGCCGATCGAGCTGGACGACGTAGGCCTGCCAACCGTGCCGGTCGCCCTCGGCAGCGCTCGGGGTGAGCACGAAGTGCTCGAGCCGCTCGGTGTACCAGCGTGCGACGCGCTCGCGTGCGGCGAGCAGCTCATCGAGGCGTGCGAGCTGGGGGATGCCGATCGCGCACAGAAGGTCGGGTAGCCGGTAGTTGAAGCCGGGCGACGGCATGTCTCCGAGGGCTGCCCAGCCGTGATGCCGAAGCCGCCGCACTGTTGCGTCCAACGCGGCCTCGTCCGTCGTGACCGCCCCACCCTCACCCGTCGTCACGATCTTGCGCGGGTGGAACGAGAGGCAGGCGGCGACGCCGAGCGCGCCGCACGGCGTCCCGCGGTAACTGGCACCGAGCGCACCGGCCGCATCCTCGACGAGCGCGACCTCCTGTGGAACGGCGGTCTGCAGCGCCTCCCAGTCCACCGGACGGCCGAAGAGGTGTACCGCCATCACCACCCGCGTCCTCGGAGTCACAGCGGCGGCAACGGCTGCCGGATCGAGATCGAACGTGTCCGGATCGATGTCCACGAGCACGGCGCGAGCTCCGCAGAGCTCGACGGCGTTGGCGGTTGCCGGGAAGGTGTACGCGGGAACGATCACCTCGTCCCCCGGGCCGATCTCGAGCGCGAGGAGCGCGAGATGCAACGCAGCTGTTCCCGACGACACGGCGGCGGCACAAGCCGTCCCCACTGCGCGCGCGACCGCGGCTTCGAACTCCTCCACCTTCGGCCCCATGGTCAGTTGGCCGGTACGTATGACCTCCTCGACCGCGGCGAGCTCGGCCTCGCCCACATCCGGCCGCGCAAGCCGGATCGGCTCGCTCATGTCTCGAGCCGCTCCCGGTACCAGGCGATGGTGCGTTCGAGTCCCTCGTCGAGATCGACCTTGGCCTCGAAGCCGAGCAGCTCACGCGCCTTGTCCACGTTCGGAATGCGGAGCTCGACGTCGGTGTAATGGAGGGTCTGAAAGACGATGCCGCCCGGGCACCCCGAGAGGCGCTTCACCCGCTGCGCGAGATCGTGGATCGTGACGGCAGATCGCGCATTGCCGATGTTGAAGCTCTCCCCGACGGCGTTGGGGCTCTCGAGGGCGAGGAGTGTGCCGTCCACCATGTCGTCGACGTAGCACCAGGCCCGGATCTGGGAGCCGTCGCCGTGGATCGTGAGATCGCGACCCGCGAGGGCAGCCTCGATGAACGCACGGATCGCGCCGCCTCCGATCTGGCCAGGGCCGTAGACGTTGAACGGGCGCACCGACGTCGTCGGCAGATCGAGCTCAGAGTGGTAGGCGTGGGCCATGTGCTCGCCCGCCAGCTTCGACACGGCGTACGTCCACCGCGCCTCGCCAACTGAGCCGATGGTCGTCACGTGCGCCTCGTGCACGTTGAACGCGTGCTGGCCGAAGACCTCACTGGTGGAGAAGTCCACGAGCCGCTCGATCGTGTCGCTGGATCGAAGCGCTGCCTCGAGCACGTTGTACGTGCCGATGACGTTGACGCGCATCGTGCGCACCGGGCTCGCCAGCACCGTGTCCACGCCGGCGATCCCGGCGCAGTGCACGACGTGGGTCGCCCCGCTGATGACGTCCGTGAGGCGCTCTGTGTCGAGGACGTCGCCCTCGACGAACGTGAAGTTCGGATGCTCCGCGAGGTTCGTACCGCCGAGCGTGTCGCGGTGGAGGTTGTCGAGGGCGATGATCTCGTTGTCGTCGACGAGCCGCCGCGCGAGCGTGGTGCCGATGAACCCGGCGCCACCGGTGACGACGATTCGCTTCCCGGTCAGCGCCACGGCGCGAGTCTACTTCGCGACCAGATCCGCTTCGCCGCGCCTCAGCGACGCGAAGAAGACCCCGGCGACCAGAAGCGTGATCGTCAGTACCGGGAGCGCCTCACCTTCAGGTGACGCGCGGTACCAGTCGAACATGTACAGCACAGTCGCCGCCAGAACGACGATCCAGAGCGGCGAGATCTTCGGACGGGCGAGCGCGACCGGCGCCAGCAGAAGAACGAGGTAGTGCGGCCATACGACGGGTGTCAGGACGAGCGCTGCCGCCAAGACGAGAGTCAGCGACCGACGATCCCGGTCACGGGTACTCCAGCCCACGTCTCGGGCAACGCGGAACGCAAGGGTCAAGAGGGCGACTCCCAGCAGCACCGACACCGCCTGAGCGAGCGCCGGGGAGCTTCCGAGCGAGCGAGCCGCCGCGATCACGCTGTACGAGCGGTAGTCCTGCTGATCCGCAACCTCGTCGAGGAGCGCCGGATACTGCGTCAGATCGTCGAGCCCGATAGCGATCCACGGGATGAACACGAGGCCGAATCCCACGACGATTGAGAGCACAGCAGCCCGGATGCGTCCGGTGAACGCGAGCCAGAGTGCCAGAGGCCAGAGGAAGAGCTTGGCCGCCACCGCACCGCCGGTCGCGCCCGCTGCTCCCCACGGGGTATCTCGGTATCGCCAGAGAGCCGCCACCAGGAGGAGGAGCAGCGGCCCGATCGCCCCGTACTCGATCGCCTCGCGCGTGAACGGCCAGAGGAGCGCGACGGGATAGCACCGCCAATCCCTCACTCCGAGCAGCCAGAGTGCCCAGACGACACAGCCGGCCATGAGGAGCGCAAACAAGATCGCCGCCACGGACACCGGGAGTATCGAGAGCGGGATCATCGCAATCGCCAAGAGCGGTGGGTAGACGTAGCCGAGGTAGTGGCCTATGCCGTCGACATCCTGGTACGGGCTCCGCCCGGCGAGGATCGCGTCCCCGGAATCCAGGAAGATGCCAAGATCCGGCGCCACCACCCAGCCGGCGAGGGCCCAGAGCGCGGGGTCGTAGTACAGCCTGGCCGCAACCTTCGCCGCCACCACGATGAGTACGGCCCCGAGAATCGTGGCGACCGCGAGCAGGACGAGACGCTTGGTCGGCGTGCGCACGCGCGGACAGTAGCCGCGTGAGGGGACGCTCCCCCGTTCGATCTGGGTCGACGGCTGGCGGTTACCCTGGAGACATGCGAACGGTCGCCGCGCTCGTATTCTCTGTGGGTGTGTTAGGCGCCTGCGCTTCGGGCTTTTCGAGCACGTCCACAGTAACGTCGCTCAGGATCACCTACTGGGAGAACGGCGCGAACACGGACTCGAGCGTGACGTGGACACTTCGCTGCAACCCGCCTCGAGGGTCGCTGCCGCGGAAGGCCTTCGCGTGCCGCCGACTTGCCACGGGCGGGTCGAAGCTCTTCGCGCCGTTGCCGCCAGACATCGTCTGTACCGAGATCTACGGAGGGCCGCAGAAGGCCCGCGTCGTCGGAACCGTTGCCGGGAAGCGGGTCTGGGCGACGTTCGCGCGCACGAACGGCTGCGACATCGGCCGCTGGAATCGCGTTTCGCCGTGGCTCCTGCCGCCCGGCGGGGTCACGAACTAGCTCACGGCGTCGTTAGCATCGACGGCTCGTGAAGACAGTCATCTTCGTCGGCGCCGGGCGCCATCAGAAGCGAGCGATCGAGCAAGCCCGCGCGCGTGGGCTCCGCGTGGCCGCCGTCGACAGGAACTCCGACGCGCCCGGGCTCGCCTCCGCCGACGTTGCCGAGGTCGTCGACTTCATGGAGGTGGACGCGGTCATCGCGGTCGCGCGCCGGATCGGCGTCGACGGCGTCCTCACCGTCTCTGCCGACCGCGCAGTACCCGTGGTCGCCGCTGTTGCGGAGGAGCTTGGCCTGCCGGGAATCGGGACCGAGACGGCCCATCGGCTGACGCACAAGCGCGCAATGCGGAACGCGCTCGGTGCGCACGGGCTTCCGCAGCCGCCGTTTGCGAGCCTTTTCTCCACCGAGGACATCGGCGCGGCACTCGACGCGGTACCGCTCCCGGCGGTCCTCAAGCCCGTCGACTCGGGCGGCCAGCGCGCCGTCTTTCGCATCGAGAGCCCCGCCGAGCTCGAGCGCGATCTCGCCGACGCGATCACCGAGTCGCCGACGGGCGAGGCCATCCTCGAGGAGTTCGTCGACGGGGTCGAGATGAACGGGATCGTGGTCGCCCGAAACGGCGAACCGGCGCTGGTAACACTCTCGGATCGGCTGCGCCCACCGGGCATCGGGTTCGGCGTCGGCTGGATGCACGTGTATCCACCGTCGGTCAACGGCGAGCAGCTGCGCCTCTCCGAGCACGTGGCGGTCGAGTCGGTGCGAGCCCTGGGCCTTCGAGACGCGATCGCGTTCCCGCAGCTCATCGCGTCGCCCGACGGCGGTGTCGCCGTCGTGGAGGTTGCAGCTCGTATCCCGGGCGGGCAGATGGCCGACCTCGTCCGCCACGCCGTCGGCGTCGACCTCGTCGAGGTCGCCCTGCGCCAGGCGCTCGGCGAGGACGTGCCGGATGACGTCGCGCTGCCTCGCTTCTCGCAGCCGCTCGCGATTCGCTTCTTCACGGCGCAGCCTGGCCCGCTCCCTACCGGCGAGGTTCTAAGGGTCGGGAGCCTCGATCCAGTGCTCGCCGCGGACGGCGTCGTTCAGGCGGACACATACCTGCAGGTCGGTGAGACGATCCGGCCCGTGCGGAGGGACGGCGACCGCCGCGGTTACGTGATCGCAATCGCGGATTCGCCCGACGAGGCGCGTCTCCGCGCCGAGCGCGCTGCCGAGCTGCTCGAGGTCGAGGTCGCCTTATGAGCTGCCGGTTCGACCTCGACCACTATCGCGAGATCCTCGAGGCGGCACACGCCGGCGGCTATCGCTTCGAGCCGTTCGGAGAGGGCCCCGAGCGCGGTGACCTCTTCCTCCGTCACGACATCGACCTCTCTCTCGACGCTGCGCTCCAGATGGCCGAGCTGGAGGCCGAGCTGGGAGTCCTCGCGTCGTACTTGCTCATGACCGAGTCGATCTTCTACAACCTTGCCTCGAGCGAAGGAGCGGCGGCGATCGCCCGGCTGCGCGACCTCGGACACAGAGTCGGACTACACGCCGTGTACCCGAAGGTCGAGCTGGACGACCGCTTCGACGGCGTCGTCTCGTGGCACAACCCGCAGTCCGAGTACATGTCAGAGAGGATCACGGGCGCCATCAACGTCTACGCCGAGCCGTACTTCTCGCCCCCGACGTATCGGTCCGACTCGAACCAGCACTGGCGCTCCGGCTGCCCGCACGAGGAGCTGCGGGGCGGCGGGTTCCCCTGGCTCCAGATCCTGGTGCACCCGGAGATCTGGGTGTACCCGGGAGCCACGATGGGCCAGACCATGAAGGCGCTGCTCGAAGCCGAGAAGCAGCGCCGCCTGGGGCAGCTGGCCGACGACGGCATCGACCTTGACTGAATCCGACGGGCGCCTTCGCGTCGTCCACTGCCCGGTCAATACGGCCGGCGTCCCGTGGGCGAACGTCCAGGCGCTCCGTCGCCGCGGAGTCGATGCGCAGCTCGTGGTCTTCAACCGCTACCAGCTCCACTCCGAGGCGGACTGGTCGCTCGAGCGCCACGGTGGCTTTGCGCGCAAGCAGCTCGCCCAGTGGTCCGCCCTGCTGAAGCTGCTCCCGCAAACCGACGTCTTCCACTTCTACTTCGGGCTCACACTCGTGCCGCAGTCCGTGCAGTTCCCGATCCTCCGCGCCCTGCGCAAGAAGTCCGTGATGCACTACCTGGGCTCGGACATTCGCGGGAAGACACCTTCGGAGCTCGCGTTCGGGAAGAAGGCCGGCGCGGAGGTGGTGGGGTCGTATGACGCGATTCGCTGGGTGCCCGAGGCCGAGATGATCCCTCCTGGGATCGACGTGAAGGCCATCGAGCCCGCGCCGCCGACAGACCGTGCCCGGCCGGTGATCCTGCACGCGCCGTCGTCGCGCCGTCGAAAGGGAACCGAGCACATCATCGCGGTCTGTGAAGAGCTCGACGCCGACCTCGTTCTCGTCGAAGGGCTCCACCACGACGAGGCGTTCGAGCGTTACCGCGAGGCGGACATCGTCGTCGACCAGCTCAACGCGGGCTGGTACGGGCTCTTCGCCATCGAGTGCATGGCGCTCGGCAAGCCGGTCGTCACATTCCTCCACGACGAAGCCGTTCGACGCACCGAGGCCGCATTCGGCACGACAGTCCCGATCGTGAGCGCGACGAAGGACGATCTGCGCTCCCGCCTCGAGCCGCTCGTCGCATCAGCGGCAGAGCGACGGCGCATCGGGGCCGAGTCGCGAGCATACGTCGAGCAGGTGCACGATCTCGATCGCGTCGCCGACCGCCTCCTCGCTCTCTACGCTCGTCTCTGACGGTGAGCGCGCTCGGCGGACAGCTCAAGCGGCTCGGCAAGCACTCCGCGATCTACGGGCTCGGAGGACTCGTCTCACGGATCCTCGCGGTCCTCCTCCTCCCGCTCTACACACGCTTCCTCTCGCCCTCGGACTACGGGAAGGTCGAGACCCTGATCGCGCTCACCACCGTGATCGGGATCGTCCTCCGAATGGGGATCCACAGCGCGTTCTTCCGCTTCTACTTCGACTCACCGGAGCCCGACGCTCGACGTCTCGTCCTGCGTACGTCCTTCTGGTTCACGATGGGCATGGCGACGATCGGCCTCGTTGTCGGGCTCGCGCTGTCGGGCGCGATCTCGAGTCTCCTGTTCGGATCCGCCGACGACAGCGAGCTCGTCATGGCCGCGTTCGTCGGTCTCTGGGCCGGCATGAACTACGAGCAGGTCACCTCGCTCTTCCGGGTCGAGGAGAGGTCGGTCGCGTTCGTCTCGGCAAGCCTCACGAACATCTTCCTGACCATCGGCGCGACGCTCCTCCTCGTCGTAGCGCTCGACAAGGGGCCGATCGGTGTGATCGTCGGCAACTTCACCGGCACGCTCCTGGTGTACGCCGTTCTCCTCGGGTACCGGCGCGAACAGC
>JAERMP010000269.1 GCA_016844515.1 Thermoleophilia bacterium
TCAGGAGCTTGACGGGACGCTCGTCCAACCGGGCGGCACGTTCTCGCTCAACGAGGCGATCGGAGAGCGCACCGCAGAGCGGGGCTTCCGCTCGGCCCCGGTAATCATCGGGACGGAGTTCGCCGAGGAGGTCGGCGGAGGCACCTCGCAGGTTGCAACAACGGCGTTCAACGCCGCCTGGGAGGCTGGGCTGAGAATCACCGAGCGCAATCCCCACTCGCTCTACATCAGCCGCTACCAGCTCGGCCGAGACGCCACCGTCTACTGGCCTTCGCTCGACCTCAAGTTCGTGAACGACACCAAGCACTGGGTGCTGGTCAAGGGCTTCTCTGAAAGCGACGGTGTCAGCGTCGCGATCTACGGAGGTGAGAATCGCGAGGTCGAGAGCTCGGCCGGGACGTTCACGGTCACGGGGCGCGCTCCGATCGAGCGTGTGAAGGATCCAAAGCTTGCGAAGGGCAAGACCGTTGTCGAGGAAGAAGGCTCGGCGCCGAGCCGCACGTCCGTAACGCGAACGATCTACGGAGCCGGCGGCAAGTTGATTCGCACGGAGACCTGGAACACGTCGTACAAGGGCGAGACGAGGATCATCCGCGTGGGCACCAAGGTCCCCAAGCCGAATGCCAAGCGCCCCGCCGGGGAGACGACGGAGCCTCCGGCCGAGAACAGCGCTATTCCGCCGCCGACTCAGCCTTAGCGACGGCTTCTGCCAGCCACGCGGGAACCCGCGTCGGCAGGTAGGTCTCGCGATCCACGGTGGCGTGCGTCGTGTAGCCGTCGGCGACGAGCTCACCGTCGCGCTCGATTCGGTACTCGTACCTGAACCGCGCTCCACGCACGTCCGTACATCGGGCCCAGACCCTCAGCGCCTCGTCGAAGTACGCTGCGCGGTGGTAGCGGACGGAGACCTCCGTCGTCAGAGCCTCGACGCCTCCGTCACGGATCGCCTGGTACCCGCCAGCGTGAGCGGCGAGGTACGCGACGCGCGCGACCTCGAGCCAGACAATGAACGACGCGTGGTGCGCGATGCCCTGAGCGTCGGTCTCGGCGAACCGAATGCGCACGTCGGTGGAGAACGAGAAGCCATCCACAGGGCCAACCCTAGAATCTCGCCGGTGCCCGCCGCCGCCCTAGCCGCTCTCATCCGCGAGCGACAGCCCTGCGTCGTGCTGACAGGCGCTGGCGTGAGCACCGAGAGCGGGATCCCGGACTTCCGCTCGGCATCGGGGATCTGGGCCGAGGTCGATCCCTTCGAGGTCGCGTCGATCCAGGCGTTCAGGCGCGACCCCGAGCGCGTGTGGAGCTTCTACTGCGAGCGGATCCACATGCTTCGCGAGGCCGAGCCGAACGCGGCGCACTACGCGCTCGCCGAGCTCGAGCGCCGCGGCCTCGTCAGCGCGATCGTCACGCAGAACATCGACATCCTGCACTCGCGCGCGGGCAGCCACGAAGTGATCGAGGTGCATGGCTCGATACGTTCAGCCGTCTGTCTGCAGTGCTTCTCAACCGAGGCAGCCGATGACGTGCTCGCTCAGCTCGAGGAACGAGCGGCGCCGATCTGCGTCCACTGCGGTGAGATCCTCAAGCCAGGGGTTACGCTGTTCGGCGAGCTGCTCCCGCCTGAAGCCATCGAGCGCGCGACGGATCTTGCCCGCACGGCTGGGCTGGTGCTCGTTGTCGGCTCCTCGCTCGAGGTCTGGCCTGTGGCCGGGCTGCCGCTCGAGGCGCGCGCGTTCGCGATCGTCAACCGCGGCTCGACCGCTCTCGACGACCGCGCGCTGCTCAAGATCGACGGAGCTGCCGGAGCCACGCTCGCTGCCGTAGTCGAATCCCTCGGCTGACGGACCCGGGGCCGATCGGGCGCGGTGGTTCGCTGAGTGCTATGACTAGTGGCATGCCGGAGACCACTTCGAAGCCAACGGGTTCCGCGAGCCGCTCGAAGCTCGGGGAGAAGGACTTGATGACCCGCCTCGCCGACGCCGGTGAGGAGGCACTGCAGCGCCTTTCCGACCTGCCGGGCGGGCAGCGCGCGCTCACCGCCGTCAACGACCTCCGCGCCAGGGTCGACGACCTCACGAAGAAGGTGCGAGGCATCGACGCGCTCGAGGCGAGGGTCGCGAAGCTCGAGAAGGAGCTCGCGGCGCTGAAGAAGGCGAAGACCCCAGCCCGCCGGTCAACACCGCGGAAGCCGGCTTCTTAAGCTGCGCCGGAGCGTAGGAGCAGGCGTGGTTTGATTCTGGCATGAGCCGCCTGCTCGCGTTCCTCGCGCTTGCTGCGATCGCCTCCGTCGTCGCTGCGACGCCGACGGCCGCGAAGGAGGGCGTTGTCGCGCGTGTACTGACACCGATCCCGCGCAACTCCGAGCCCGGTGCGAAGCTCAAGGTCGTCTGGACACTCTCGTACGTCGAGGCCGGGATTCGCCATCCTTTCGGAGCAGGGGCCGTGTTCATCCGGCTCTTCGGCACTAACGGCGCACGCTCGCCGAGGGTATACGCCTCGGAGTTCAAGCGCGGGCGCTACCGCGCACTTGTCGACGTCCCGCGCGGTGGGGTTCGCCGGGTCGCGATCGGCCTCATGGGCATGAGCTGTGGGCCGTCCTCCGGCTGCCGCCCATCCCCGGCGCTCTTCGAGATCGTCGGTCAACCGCTCCGCTAAGCGGCCGGCACGCGCAGCTTGAGCGCGCGCGGCACGACCTCGAAGCGCGCCGGCGTTGTCCCGGGCTGCTCACCGTCGAGCTCGATCGGGAGCGGCTCGTCGGCGTCCACCGTGACCACTCGGCCGCGCAGCATCTCGAGGCGCGGATGCGGGAGGTGTTTCCCTCGGTACGTCTTGGGGAGAACGAAGAGGAGGTCGCGCTTCGTCACGTCGCCGATGAGGAGCACGTCGAACTGTCCGTCGTCGGGCTCCGCCCCGGGGCACATCATCATCCCGCCACCGAGGTAGCGACCGTTGGCGACGACGGTGTTGATCATCCTCCCGCCCCTGATCTCGTCGTCGACGGACACCCGCATCTCGCTCGTCTGCCACCGAGCGAACACGGCGAGCGTCGCCCAGTAGTACGAGATCTTCCCGCCG
>JAERMP010000097.1 GCA_016844515.1 Thermoleophilia bacterium
CGTACTCGGGTACCTCGGCCCACTCACGCGCCATCTCGGCCGAGACCTCGAGATGGAACTGCACGCCGTACGCACGATCGAAGCGGAACGCCTGGTTCGGGTACGCGGGAGAGCCTGCCAGGCGCACAGCGCCGTGCGGCATGTCGAACGTGTCGCCGTGCCACTGGAGCGTGAGCAGGTCTCGCGGGAGCCCGGCGAACACCGGGTCAGTGAGCCCATCCAGTGTGAGCGCGACGGGCAGGATCCCGACCTCGGGTGCCGGGCCGGGATAAACGCGGGCGCCGAGGGAGGCCGCGAGCAGCTGCACGCCGAGGCATACGCCCCATAACGGGACGCCGGCCTGCGCCGCTTCGCCGATCAACCTCTTCTCGCCTGTGAGCCACGGCAGGACGGCGTCGTCGTTCGCCGACATCGGCCCGCCCATGGCCACGATCGCGTCGAACCCGCGCCAGTCAGGGAGAGGGTCACCCTCGTCGAGCTCCACCCGATGGAGCTCCGCGCCGCGATCGCGCAGCACATCCTCGAACACGCCCGGCGGCTCGCAGGCGATGTGCTGGAGGATCAGCGCTTTCACTCGGACGAGACTAGCGGCCGAGTCTCCGTTGGGCCAAGTGCGCCAACTTCGCACTAACCCGGTGACGAGGCCTGCTGAAGCGCTTGCGCCGCTCTACCGTGATAGCGCGGCGGAGGGCGAAATCCCGAGGCGGGATGGCCGTCTGAGAAGCGGTCGACCGACGCGAGTCGGTTCCGGTTCGATTCCGGCGCCCTCCGCCCACCAGACCTGCTCTACACTCGTAGTGCTTCTCAGACGGTCGCGGGCGTAAGCCCGCTTCGCCATACGAAGCCCGCCGCCAGGCGGGCTTCGTCTTTCGCGGGGCGCTGCAGTCGCGCTCAGACGACGGCTTCGAGTGCGTTTCTGAACTCGATGATCGTCTGTCTGAACCACGTTCGGGCTTCGTCGTGACGATCCAGCTGGTCGATCAGCTTTCCCTGCCACGCGTAACGGCGAAGAATCTTGCAGCGGTGCGTCCCCGGGTTGAACTCAAGCGACCCGAGGACTCTCTCGAGATCGTCCCTCTTGGTTTCGAGCAGCGCTAACAGCCTCAGGTTTTCCTCCCGGTCGCCAGTGGAGATCTCGAGCACACCTCGGAGCTCTCCGGATCCAATCTCCTCTTGAATCCAAGTCTTCGGGATCGGCGACTTGATCGTGAACCAGAGCGACTTCGGATCTGCGCGACCCGCAAGTAGCTCCGGTCGTCGAAGAAGCGGATGTCCTCCCCAGTGTGCTCGTTGAGCCAGTCGAGGGCGACGCGGTGCTCGTCGCGGAACCCGCGAGCGATCCACACGATCGTCGCCGCGTCGGTTCCGGCCGTATAGGTCAGAAGCTGGCCGAGATGACCGTGGTCACTCTGCTCGATCTGGTTCTCGACGATCAGCCGCGCCTCGTGCGTGAGATCGCGTCCGATAAGGTCGAGCGAGAAGCCGCCCACCGAGTGCTCTGCCTCCTCGAGCTGGATCTCGAGGCCGAGTGTGTCGCCAAGGACGTCGGCGTTGTCGAGCAGCCAGGGCGTGAACGAGGTCGCCTCATTGGGCCAGACCGCTCGGATGTCCAGCCAGTCGACCTTGCCGAGTGCTTCGGGCGTGCTCACCGCGGAGCATAGGCACAGCAAGAGTCCCGGCCGCGTTGTCCCAGTCTTCGAGGTTGCGCGTGCGCCGGGCGAACGTGTGCCAACTTCGTACCAAGTCTGTGAGCGCGCCTGCCCGAGCGCGGTGGCGCCTCTACCGTGAACGTGCGGCGGAGGGCGAAATCCCGAGGCGGGATGGCTGCGTGAGAAGCAGTCGACCGACGCGAGTCGGTTCCGGTTCGAGTCCGGCGCCCTCCGCCCACCACACCTGCTGCTCTACACTGGGGATGCTTCTCACGCAGTCGCGGGCGTAAGCCCGCTTCGCCATACGAAGCCCGCCTGACGGCGGGCTTCGTCTTCTTCGAAGAGAGGCGCCGTGCCGTTCTTAGTGTCCTGCGGGTTTCTCCCAGCCCTCGAGGACCGGTGCCTTCCAGTCCGCGCCGACTGTCCGCGAGCCCTCCACCCAGGAGCCGAGCTCGGGCTGCGGGAACTTGCAGTGGATCTCCTTGAGCTGGATGCCGTAGGAGCCTCCGCTCGTCAGGTGCTTCATCAGCACCTTGCGCGCGATCTCGTCCTCCCTTCCAGGAGGGATGGTGAAGTAGATCTTGAGGAATGAGTTCGAGTAGCGGTCGAAGACGGCAGGGACACCGTCCTCCTCGAGGAGCGCGATGTCCTCGAGCCAGTTGATGTCGTCACCAGGCGTCAATGCTTGGAGATCCATGTCGTCGATGAGCGAGATGTCCTCCTGGTATCCGAACCGCTTCCCTGAGAGGAACTCGGCATCGAGCGACTTGATCTTCTCGGGCTCGGCATACGCGAGCTCGTGCGAGTGGGTCTGCTCGGTCATGACTCCACCGTCCGTAGGTCCGCGATCTGCGCTGTCTGATTCGCTGTGAGCTCCTCCTCCGCCTTGATGGCGAGGAGCCTCTTTACCTCGGCGAGGATCTCTTGCTCGGTCTGGCCGACGGTGTAGTTCGTTCCGGCGAGCGGCACGCGCGCCATGGCGGAAGCCTCGATCGTGAGCGCGGCGAGGTCCTCGGGCTCGAGCGAGTGAACGTTGGTCTTGCCGCAGGCTCGGGCGAGCATCTGCAGCTCCATGGTCATCGTCGTCAGGAAGTTGTAGACCCGTAGCGACGCGTCCTCGACGACCAGCCGCTTCCGCAGCTCCGGATCCTGGGTCGTGATCCCGACCGGGCAGCGGCCCGTGTGGCAGTGGTAGCACTGGCCGGCGGGCACGCCGACGGTCCCCTCGTAGTCGGTAACGCCGGGGATCTCCTTGTTGCAGTTGAGCGCCATAAGCGCCGAGTGCCCGATCGCGACGGCCGTCGCACCGAGCGCGATCGCCTTCGCCACGTCCGCGCCGTTCCGGATGCCGCCGGCGACCACGAGGTCGATCTCGTCCACAAGCCCGACATCCTCGAGCGCGCGCCGCGCCTCGGGAATGGCCGCCATGAGCGGGATGCCGGTCTCCTCGGTCGCGATGTGCGGGCCGGCGCCCGTGCCGCCCTCGGCACCGTCCAGATAGATGATGTCCGGGCCGCACTTCGCGGCCATGCGGACGTCGTCGTAGACGCGCGCCGCACCGAGCTTGAGCTGGATCGGCACCTGGTAGTCGGTTGCCTCGCGGATCTCCTGCACCTTGAGCGAGAGGTCGTCCGGACCCAGCCAGTCCGGGTGACGAGCCGGCGAGCGCTGATCGATTCCGGCTGGAAGCGAGCGCATCTCCGCCACCTGCTCGGTCACCTTCTGGCCCATCAGGTGCCCGCCGAGGCCGACCTTGCAGCCCTGGCCGATGAAGAACTCGATCCCGTCCGCGAGCATCAGGTGGTGCGGGTTGAACCCGTACCGACTCTGGATCACCTGGTAGTACCACTTCGTCGAGTAGTCGCGCTCGGGCGGGATCATCCCGCCCTCGCCGGAGCAGGTCGCGGTGCCCGCCATCGAAGCGCCCTTCGCGAGCGCCATCTTTGCCTCGAGCGAGAGCGCGCCGAACGACATCCCCGTGATGTAGATCGGGATGTCGAGCGCGAGCGGCTTCTTCGCGAAGCGGGCGCCCAGCACCGTCTTCGTCACGCACTTCTCGCGGTACCCCTCGATGACGAAGCGCGTGAGCGTGCCGGGGAGGAAGACGAGCTCGTCCCAGTGCGGCATCGGCTTGAAGATCGAGAAGCCGCGCATCCGGTAGCGGCCGAGCTCGGCCTTGATGTGGATGTCGTTGATGACCTCCGGGGTGAAGATCCGGCTGCGCCCGAGGACGTTCTTCTGAGAAGGGGCGGTCTCGTCGGCCATCACAGGACCAGCTTTCTCTCCGAGGGCTCGAGCATGTCGTAGTTGTAGAGCACCTTTCCGCACACGAACTTCTGGAACTCGGGCGGCGAGCCGAGACCGTAGATCCGGAACTTGCGCTCGATCAGCTCGGTATCACCGTCCGTCCACTCACCCGGGACGCAGTCGATCCCGAGCGATTTGACCTTGCCCGCGACGTAGATCGTCCCGTCGTACATCGAGTCGCCCAGCCCGGGCCCGACGTCGCCGCCGATGATGATCCGGCCGCGCTGCAGCATGAACCCGGTCATCGAGCCGGCGGAGCCGAGCGTGATGATCGTGCCGCCCTTCTGGTCGACGCCGCTGCGGGCGCCGACGCGGCCCTTCACCACGAGATCGCCTCCGCGAAGCGCAGCGCCCGTGAGCGAGCCCGCGTTCCCGTCGACGACGACGACTCCGGACATCATGTTCTCGCAGGCCGACCAACCGACGCGGCCGGTGATGTGGATCTCGGGCCCGTCGATCAGGCCGCAGCCGAAGTAGCCGAGGCTGCCGTTGAAAGTGATCTTGCAGCGCGTGAGGATCCCGACTCCCAGCGAGTGCTTCGAGCCGGGGTTGTCGATCTCGATCTCCTTCACGCCCAGTTCGTACAGAAGCCAGCGCAGCTCGAGGTTGATCGCGCGCGTGGTCAGCTCCTTCGCGTCGAACCGTGCGCGCGTGCCGTCGATCACGGAGATCTTCGGGATGTCCGCAAATGGCTCGGCTAGACCGCGCGCGTCGTACGTGATCTTCCTCTCGCCTACCGCTGCCACACGAGCACCTCTCGCTCGTAGGGGTCGTAGGTGTCGATCTCCCGCTCGAGGATCGCGCGGATGGCGATCTCCTCGGAGGCGATCGCGACGAGGTCGTCCGCTTCGTAGAGGACGAGGGGCTTCGCGGCCAGCTCGTCCTTCGCAACACCGAGCTCGTCCTTGGTAACCGCGATGTACGTGAAGACGCCATCGAGGTCGTCGAGCGACTTGTGCATCGCCTCCTCGAGGGTCGCTCCCTCGCTCATCTCCTGCGCGAGGTACACGGCGATGATCTCGGAGTCGCACTCCGACATGAACCGTCGCCCGGCCCGCTCGAGCCGGCGACGCCACATGAAGTAGTTCGTCAGCTGCCCGTTGTGGACGACCGCGACGTCGGAGTAGGGATACGCCCAGTACGGGTGGGCCCCGGCGATGTCCACCTCTGACTCCGTCGCCATTCGGACATGGCCGATCGCATGCGTCCCCGTGAACGACGAGAGCCCGTACTGGTCGTGCACGGTCTCTGCGTCGCCGAGGTCCTTGACGATCTCCAGCGTGCGGCCGAGCGAGAGAACCTCCGCCTCGGGGATGTCCTCCACGAAGTCGGCGAGCAGCTTGAGATCGCCGTCGTACTCGAACGAGACGCGGAATGCGTACGGCGTCTCCTCCTCGACCTCGTGGATCGAAGCGCCGAGCGAGGCAAGCCGGGACTCGACCTCGGCGCGGTGACGGCGGAGCCGGTCCCCGAACTCGAAGTCGCGGGGTGTGTTGGCGTCCGCGAGCTTGTAGCGCATGATGAGATCGCCGTTCTCGGGGCTGCCGTAGAGCGCATAGCCGGTCGAGTCGGGCCCGCGGTGCTTCATCGACTGGAGCATCCGCGTCATCTCGTCACCGATCGGGTGCTGTGACCCGTCCCGGTAGATGATCCCTGCTATTCCGCACACTCAGATCACCTCCCGCAAGGTCTGCATCCGCAGGAGCGGATGCAGACCGCGGGTGCCGCCTGCGGCGGCAACATCCCTAAAGCGGCCGCTCCGCGGCCGGGGCCGTGGGTAACCACAGTCACGGAAGCACATCCAGGTACTCCTGCATGTCCCAGTCGGAGACAGTCGCGCAGTAGCGCTCCCACTCGTCCCGCTTGTAGTGCATGAAAACACGGTACATCTCGCCCGGCAGCGCGCTCTTCACGACCTCATCGGCCTCGAGCGCTTCGAGCGCCTCGCCGAGCGTCATCGGAACGCGCCGCACCTGCTTGCCGGCCTCGATCGCCTCGTAGATGTTCCCCTCCTCGGGCTCGCCCGGATCGAGCTTCCGCTGAATCCCGTCGTCCATGACCTTGATCAGACCCGCTAGCGCCAGGTACGGATTGACGGCGGAGTCGACCGAGCGGTACTCGAAGCGGTCGGGCGACGAGATCCGCAGGGCGGTCGTGCGGTTCTGGTAGCCCCAGTCGGCGAAAACCGGAGCCCAGAAGCCCGTGTCCCAGAAGCGTCGGTACGAGTTGACCGTCGGCGCGGTGACGCAGGTGAGGCCGCGGAGGTGCTCGAGGATGCCCCCGATCGCTTGCAGCCCCGTCTCGCTCGGCTTGTGAATGTCGTCCGTGTCGGGCAGGAAGGCGTTCTCGTCGCCCTTCCAGAGCGAGATGTTCGTGTGGCAGCCGTTTGCCGAGACGCCCATGAACGGCTTCGGCATGAAACACGGGAAGACGCCGAGCTCGCGACCGACCTGTTTCGCGATTTGCCGGAACGTCGAGAGGTTGTCCGCCGTCTGCTCGGCGCGATCGAAGCCGAAGTTGAGCTCGATCTGGCCAGGCGCGTCCTCGTGATCGCCCTGGATCATGTCGAGCCCGAGCTTCTGCCCGTACTCGACCATCTTGTGGATGATCGGCTGGAGCTCGGAGAACTGATCGATGTGGTAGCAGTAGGGCTTGGTGACGCCCTCGACCGAGGGCGTGCCGTCGGCGCCCAACTTGAGCCACATCATCTCTGGCTCCATCCCGGCACGCAGGTGCATGCCCGTCCGTCCTTCGAAGTCCTCCTGGATGCGGCGCAGGTTCCCGCGGCAGTCCGAGGTGAGCACCTCGCCCGGCCCCTCGCGGTCCTCGCGGTTGCGGAAGCACGTGCACCAGACGCGCGCAACCCGCGAGTCCCATGGCAGCACCTGGAACGTCTCGGGCTCAGGGATCCCGACGAGCTCCCAAGCCTCCGGGCCGTAGCCGATGTAGTTGCCGTGGCGGTCGACGAAGAGGTTCGCCGTCGAGCCGTAGACGAGCTGGAAGCCCTTCTGGGCGATCGTCTCCCAGTGAGGCGCCGGAACGCCCTTACCCATGATGCGGCCGGTTACGGAGACGAACTGGTAGTAGATGTAGGTGACGCCCTCGGCGTCGATCTTCTTCCGGACATCCTTCACCCGCTCAGCACGTCCCTCGGCTTCGACGAAACGCTCCAGGTCGGTCGCCACCACGTTGCTCCTTTTCTCCCGCCTCCGAAGTCGGTCGTGCGGGAGCCTAATCAGCGGATGGCGATCGTGCACGGGATCTGATCTAGCCTGTGCGCCTGTGGGTGAGCCGAAGATCGAGTACCTGACTGCTCCGCAACGTGCCGAGCTCGAGGCGGAGCTCGTCGAGCTCGAGGGCCCGCGGCGGAAAGCGGCCTCGGCGGCAATCGCGCACGCGCGTGAGTTCGGCGATCTG
The DNA here is from genome assembly GCA_016844515.1 of Thermoleophilia bacterium. The sequence continues at coordinate 7,374 of JAERMP010000097.1, forward strand.
AGCGAGAACTTCGAGTATCACGCGGCGAAGAACGAGCAGGGCCTCCTCGAGCGCCGGATCCACGTCCTGCGCGAGCGGTTGCGCCATGCGGTCACGGTCGAGCACGAGACCGACGAGCACGTAGGCGTCGGCTCGATCGTCGAGATCGCCGACGAGGACGGGGAGCGGATGGAGGTCGAGATTTCGGCTCTCGGCGGAGTCGCACCCCACTCACCTCTCGGGTCGGCGCTCATGGGCGCCGCGATCGGTGACGTGGTGGACGTCGAGGCCCCGCGCGGCGCCTGGAAGGCGCGCGTGCTCGCGATTCGCCGCTCGTAGTGGACACCCTCGTCGAGCTTCACGCGCGGGAAGAGTCGCGGTTCGTGGATACGCATCCGCGGTCGCGCGAGCTCGCCGAGCGCGCCCGTGCGAGCCTCTTCGAGGGCGTTCCGATGCACTGGATGCGCAAGTGGCCGGGCGGCTTCCCCGTTTTCGTCCGTGAGGCGAAGGGCGCGCGCTTCGTCGACGTGGACGGGATCGAGTACGTCGACTTCTGCCTCGGCGACACGGGTGCGATGACGGGCCATGCC
>JAERMP010000098.1 GCA_016844515.1 Thermoleophilia bacterium
GGCGGACAGGCTTCTGATCAGGCCAGCAAGCGGGCGCCAGGTCGGCACCGGCCTCTCTGCCCGGACACATCACTAGAAAGACACCGACGAATCGAGTCATTCGGGAATCGAGTCACGAGCAAAGAGCACCGGCGCCACCCTGACGACAGCCCCAGACGGGCACCCGCACACTCACAGTGCGGGAATGTCGCTTGAGCGTTAGGGGGCCAATCGTCGAGTTGAGCACTCGGATCGAGCTTGGTTAGTGCCATAGGATTGCGCCGTGCCGTTCACGCTCAGGAACATCAAGGAGGATCTGGAGGACATCGGCTCTAGGTTCGACGGCGCGCCGGACCTGGAGTTCCGCTCGGCGACCAAGGCGCTCGAGCTGGAGACATCCGGCCTGAGCTACCAGCGCGTCCCGCCCGGCTATCGCTTTCCGTACGGTCACACGCACAAGACGCAAGAGGAGGTGTACGTGGTCCTGCGCGGGAGCGGGCGGATGAAGGTCGACGACGAGATCGTCGAGCTCAACGAATGGGACGCGGTGCGCGTCCCGCCCGGTACGTGGCGAGGCTACGAGGCCGGGCCGGAGGGCCTCGAGATCCTCGTCATCGGCGCGCCCAATCTCGGCGAGGCTCCGCGCGAAGACGTCGATGGCCAGCGCGACTGGTGGGCTGACTAGTAGGAGCTGTCCGGAAGTGTTGAAAGTTAGGCCGCGAGTCGGAGGTCGGGCTCGCGGGCGGCGATCTTCGCGAGGACCTGGTTGAGTCGTTGCGGGTGAAGGTCCTCGACCCGGAGCAACGCGAACGCCGCGTGCGCCAGTGTTTCGGAATGTCCCTTGAGGTGTGTTCTCCCGAGGGGTCTGGAGTCGCCGGGCGTGGGATCGAGTCTGTTCTGCCTTCTGTCCAAGCGCCCGAGCTCTCAACGGCTTGACAGCCCGGCGTTCACCTGCTTCTATTTAGCCTTCTTACTAATTAGCGAGGACGGTAAATGAAGACCGATCAGCTCAGCATCACGTTTGCCGCTCTCGCCGACCCGACCCGCCGAGCCATGTTGACCCGACTCATGGGGGGGCAGGCGACGGTCAACGAGCTGGCCGCACCGCACGCGATGAGCCTGCCGTCGGTGTCGCGCCACCTCAAGGTACTCGAGCGGGCCGGCCTTGTCGTAAAGGGCAGGTCGGCGCAGTGGCGTCCATGCCGCCTCGACACCGCTCCGCTCGCCAAAGCGGACGCTTGGATCGAGCCGTACCGCGCCTTCTTCGAGGCCCGTCTTGCTCGGCTCGATAAACAGCTGACAACCACGCGAGAACAGGAGAAGCCATGACCGCAACAGATCGCGCCACGCACGACTTCACCCTCACCTGGACGCTCGACGCGTCGCCCGCGGAGGTCTTCCAAGCCTGGACGGACCCCGGCCACCTCGACTGGTTCTACAACGATCACCAGCCCACCCCGGACGAGCCGATCGAGCTCGACCTGCGTGTCGGGGGCGTCTGGCGCCAGTACATGGTCATCGACGAGGACACGGCGTACTTTACGGGCGGGGTCTACCGCGAGATCGTGGCCGACGAGAAGCTCGCGTTTGCGTGGGGGGCGACAGACGGGTGGCCGAAGCTCGACCCCGACCGACTCGACGACAGCCCGCTCGTCACCGTGACGCTCGACCGACGTGGCGACAGCACGGAGATGACCATTCATGTCGAGCTGCCGGCGAGCCTCCCAGACGATGGCGTCCCGCAATGGTGGTCGATGGCCCGCAACGGGTGGAGCGACACGGTCGACCGTCTCGCTGCCCGGCTCGCGCGCCCGCCGTCGACGATCTGACCCGGCGAAGCCGGCTTCCAGCCTTCAGCAAAGCCAGAGGCGCCGTTAAGGCGCCTCTGGCGACACCGCGTCCTCTCGTCGTGCTTGCGAGGGGACGGCTCGCTGGGCGAGTGTGCGGGAATGTCCCTTGAAGCCCTGAGGAGTAGCGGGCCGCGGCGAACCCGGGCGCTCCGATCTTCTCCATGACCCAACGACGCAGGCGCTCCTTCGCAGCGTAGGGGCGACCTTGCGGCCGCCCCATCCACTCCTTGCGGTGGCGACTGAGTGAGACCAACCCGGGACCGTGTGTTCGGCCGTGCATCTCGTACGATGGCGGAGGAGGATGCCACGTGGCGACGTCTGATCCGATCGCCGAGATCATCGGGGACTATCGAGCCTTCGCGGCGATGCAGCGCGACCGTCTCGTTGCCCGCGGCATCGACATCTCACCCTACCCAGTCAGCCACCTCGCCGTCCGCGTCGCCGATTGGGACCTTTACGTCCACCAGCGCACGCTTCTCGAGCACCATGCGAGGGCGAACAGCGAGAACGTCTGGAACGGGCGTCCGATCTCCTTGATCGTGCTCGCCGAGCCGCTCGATGTCCTCGACGGGACTCCGGTCTCGCTCATCGAGCTCATCCCGCCTGTTCACCAGCGCGTCTACCGGATGGGTCTCGAGCACCTCGGCGTCGTGGTCGGTGAGGACATCGACGACTTCTCACGAGTGCATCGGGCGGCGCTAACTGGCCAGCAGTTCCAGAGTCCCTCCGTCGAGCCGTGCTACGTCCTGTTCGAGGACTTCACCCACGTGAAGTTCTATCGCCGCTCCTTGTACGACGGCGTCATCCTCGAGGGAGCGCGCTTCGACGGCTTCAGCCACGTCGACGACTGGGTGCCGCAGCGGCTGGTCACCGCCACCGGCCCGAACCCGCTCCCGCGGTGACCAAAGCTGCCGCCAGGTTACAAGATCGCCCGCTGGGGTCAGTGTTCGGGAATGACCCTGAAGAAGTGAGGCCGGATCTGGCCGCAGCCAATGAGTTTTTGGTGGTTTGTCAGTCTCTACCGGGATGCGGCCGGAGCAGGCCGCCGCGACAAGGAGTCATGAGATGACGCGATACCTGATCTCGTTCGATGACGGCGCGATGACCTTCCCCGAGGAGGAGCTGTCTGACGTGGCCGAGGCTGCGCACGCGGTGGTCCAAGAGGCCGAGGACTCCGGCGCATGGGTGTTCGGCGGCGGACTGTATTCCGAGGTGAGCGTGGTGGCCACCGATGGGACGGTCACTGACGGCCCGTACCCGAAGAGCAAGGCGTACATCGGCGGATTCGCGGTCGTCGACGTGCCCTCACGCGAGGAGGCGCTGGAGTGGGCTGCCAAGATCGCCGTCGCCTGCCGCTGTGCTCAAGAGGTCCGCGAGTTCGTGCCCGGCTCGAAGTAGCATGCGCCTCCGAGCTCCTCGGGGCAGAACCATTCGGGCATCTTGCACACCGCCTCCGCTCGGCTTCACCGTGAGCACGGCTTCGTCCCTGAAATGTGGATGTCACAGCTACTCGAGCGCGTTGAGAGAGAGGCGCGCGCCGAGCTCGACACTGACGAGTACGACGCAGCGGTACGCGCCGGCATGGCTCTGTCCCGCGACGAGGCGGTCGCACTCGTTCTGAGCGTCGCCCCGCGCGGCTGACCTCCCAGCCCGGGACAGCCCTCTCGGATGCGCGAGTGTGCGGGAATGTCTCTTGACCAACGCGGGCTTGCGTCGGACAGGCTCAGCCGACGGCGAAGACCTGCCAGTACCCGGGCACGCCCTTGAGCTCGTGCTCGCCCCGATCGACGAGGTCGAGCCCTGAGCCTGCGATCAGGTCCCGACGGTCCGGCGACGCCTGCGATACGGACCCCGATTGAGACTGCGAGCCCACCTGGCTTGCCGTCGATCGTCCGGCACTCCCCGGTGTGCAGCCCGGCGCGGACTTCGAGGCCGAGCTCACGCACGCCGCTGACGATCGCCTGTGCGCACCGTATCCCGCGCGCCGGGCCGTCGAAGGCGGCGAAGAAGCCATCGCCGGCCGTATCGAGCTCGCGGCCCCGGTAGCGCGCGAGACAGCCACGCACCACCTGGTGGTGCGCACCGACGAGATCGGCCCAACGCCGGTCGCCGAGCTCGGCCTGCCTCTCCGTCGAGCCGACGATGTCCGTGAAGAGAACCGTCGCGAGGATGCTCTCGAGCTCCGCCTCCTCGTCGCGCAGAATGCGGACGAACCTCTCGATCTCCTCGAGGTACGCCTCACCGTGCTCGGCGATGACGTACATGGCCGTACCGGGCATCGCCTCGTGACGGGCGCCGGGGATCAGCCGGGCGAACGCGAGGGCCTCCTCTGCCTGCTGGCCGCCGCGGCTCAGGACGAGCGTTGGAACACGGATCGTGCCGAGGACATGGCGGACGTCGGATTCGTAGAACATGCGGTATGCGGCGGCGGCGTCGCCGGGGCCTGCGGAAACCCGCATGTACTCGAGATACCAGTCGACCTGCTCGTCATACGACATGCCCTCGAAAGGGTTGCGTCGAGTTCTCGCCTCGGCCATCGACCGCATACCCCAATCGCGGTCGATGTTCGCCATCTCCTGCTCGAACTCGCCTTCCCGCGTCCCCCACGGGTAGTCGGGTGCCCACGCGATGCGGGGTCTCGTGTTGCAGAGAATGAGTGCGGCCGTTCTTTCGGGGTGAGCCGCCGCGAACATGCAGCCGAGCGGGCCACCGTCCGCGAGCGCGATGAGCACGACTCGCTCACACCCTGTGGCGTCGAGGACGACCTGGAGGTCGTCGACGCGCTCCTCAATCGTGGGCAGGCGGTACCCGCGCAGGCGGTCGGAGAGACCGCTGCCGCGGTGGTCGAAGCAGATCAGCCGTCCGAGGCGCGCAAGGCGGTCGGTGAAGTCGACCATGATCGGCAGCCGCCCGTAGTGCTCGAGCTGGGAGACGAAGGTCCTGATGCACACGACGTCGACGCCGCCGCCCGAACCGAGCACCTCGTAGGCGATGTGGACGTCGCCGTTCTTCGCGTAGCGGATGTCGTCGTGTGGCATCGTCGCATGCTCGTCGAGGGCTCCGAACAGCCTATGTCCTAAGGCGCTCTCGGATGGGCCAGTGTTCACGAATGTCCCCCGAGCGAATGCGGCAGCCCGGATGCGGCGCTACTGCCTCGGCCTACGCGGATCCTCGAGTGGCTTGACATATAACGATATATCGGATACTGTCGCGACATGCACAGAGAAGGTCGTTTCAACAGAGTGGGCCCCGAGGGATTCGGCGGCCCGGGCGGCTTTGGAGGACCGGGTGGCGATCGCGGCCACGGCGGCTTCCGGGGCGGCCACGGCGGCCGGCCTCGCCGGCGCATGCGCCGCGGCGACGTCAGAGCCGCGATCCTGCTCCTCGTCGAAGAGGAGCCCCGCAACGGCTATCAGGTGATGCAGGAGATCGAGGCACGCAGCGAGGGCGCGTGGCGCCCGAGCCCCGGCTCGGTCTACCCCGCATTCCAGCTACTGGCCGACGAGGGTCTCGTCCGGAGTGAAAGCCGCGACGGCGGGAACCTATTCGAGCTGACCGACGCCGGCCGCAGCTACGTCGACGAGCACCGGGAGCAGCTCGGCTCTCCCTGGACGCTCGCCGGCGAGGGCGTGCCCGAGGGAGTCCGCGAGCTCGGCAAGCTGATGAGGCAGGTCGGGATCGCAGTCAAGCAGGTCATGCACGCGGGCGGCAAGACGCAGACTGCCGAGGCAGCCAGGGTGCTCGCCGAGACACGGCGCTCGCTCTACCGCATCCTCGCGGAAGACGAGCCGGACGGGAGCTAAGCCACGCGGCGGCGGGCCTTCACGACCGCCGCCCCGCTCATGGGAGTCGCGAGATGCGTGTGCTGTTGTCGACGAAAGACTGCGAGGAGAGTGGCCAGTGATGGACGCCGACGTGATCATCGTGGGCGCCGGCCCGACCGGCCTAATGCTGGCCGGTGAACTGCGCCTGGCCGGCGTGCGACCGCTGGTACTAGAGCGGCAGCCGCAGATCCGAGACATCCCGAAGGCCGGCGGTCTCAGCGGGCAGATCCTGCAACTGCTGCGCTACCGAGGCGAGCTCGAGCGATTCGAAGCAGCCAGCACCGCTCCCATGCCGGCTCCCCGGTTCCCGTGGGGCGGGATGCACATTGACTTCACACAACTGGCAGATCCCCCGATGCAGGCGCTGCCGCTCCCGCAACCGCTACTCGAGCGCGTCCTCGACGAACGCGCCCGCGAGCTCGGCGCCGAGATCCGCCGCGGCCAGGAGGTGGTCGGGCTGAGCCAGGACAACGACACGGTGACCGCGGACGTGCGCGGGTCGGACGGGCAGGATCGGGTGACCGCCCGATACCTCGTCGGCTGCGACGGGGCCGGCAGCCGGGTGCGCGACTTGGCCGGCATCCCGTTCCCCGGCATCACGTACCCAGAGGTCCAGCGGCTCGCCATGGTCACCGTGCCCGAGTCCGTGACCGTGCTCGAGAACGGCGACATCGACGTCGTCGGGGTGGGCAGGATCAAGTTCGGTTTCACACGAACCGAACGAGGTGAGTTCGCCGTCGGGTCGACCGACCCTGCGTTCCTGGGGCTCTACACCAGCGAGGAAGAGACCGCCGACTACGACGACGACGAGCCGATGACCTTGACCGAGCTCCGGGACAGCATCCGCCGCGTGCTCGGCGTGGATCTGCCCTTGGGAGAACCGACCCGGCTGACGCGCTTCACCTTTCACGCTCGGCAGGTCGAGCGATACCGCGACGGACGGATCCTGGTGGCGGGCGATGCCGCCCACCTGTTCCCTGCCCCCGGCGTGGCGCTCAACGCCGGCCTGCTCGACACCGTCAACCTCGGCTGGAAGCTGGCCGCCGCCGTCCACGGCTGGGCGCCGGCCGGCCTGCTGGACACGTATCACGACGAACGCCACCTCGCCGGCGAACGCACACTGCTCCACACCCGAGCCCAGGTGGCGATCAGACGCGGACACGACCCGGCCGCCGAAGCACTCCGGGAGCTCTTCCAGGAACTGCTCGTCGACGAGCAGCCCCTGCGCCGCATCGGCGCTCTCATGGCCGGCTCCGACATCCGCTACCCGTTACCCGGCCACGACCACCACGCCTCGATCGGCACCTTCGCACCCGACCTCACCCTGCACACCGACCGGGGCGCAACGAGCGTCGCGGAGCTCATGCACACGGCACGGCCCGTCTTCCTCGACCTCGCCGACCGCTCAGACCTCCGCGAGACCGCCCGAGACTGGCAGCATCGCATCGACATCCACACCGCCGAGACCGTTGACCGACCAGCCGACGCTCTCCTGATCCGCCCGGACGCCCACATCGCCTGGGCCGCAACCATCGGCGAACCCACCGACACCGCCGTGCCCGCGCTGCGAGAAGCGCTCGCCCGCTGGTTCGGCACACCGCGTAACCGACAGTGCCCATCATCGATCAGCCCTCCTGAGCCGCCGACCGATCTCCCCGTCGAACTCGTCGTGCCCGACGGGTAGCGCATGACTGCCGATCTGCGCTTGACGCTGCGGGAATGTCGCTTGACGGCGACCAGCACTCAGCGAGCGTCGATCGCGCCGCGTCCGGTTACGTCGGCTCGGCTATCTCGGGTTGCGTCGTCTTGTCGCCATGCGCGCGCACCACGGCGACGATGGCGATCACCAAGTAGCCGGACGCAGCCACTTTCGGAAGGAATACCGCAAGCACGAGCAGGCCAACGTAGAAGCCGAGGTTCGGCGTCGTCGCGATCAGGATTGCGTTGATCTCCTCCTCGCTCACCTCCGGCTTGAGCAGGTGGCGGTCGCACATGATTGCTCCCCACAGGGCGCTAACCAGGAGCGAGATCGCTAATAGCGCCGCGCCGTAGAAGATGACTGCGGCGCGCTCGGCGTCTGTGTCGCGGATCGCCTCGGCCATGAGCTTGGTCGGGAAGGGCAGGAACGAGACAACCATCAGCAGCAGCAGGTTTAGCCGCATGACCCAGCTGTTCGCGTACTCCAAGCGTCGGAAGATCCCATGGTGGGCCATCCACAGCCCTCCGATCGTGAGGAAGCTCGTCGCATACGCCAGATAGGCAGGCCACTGGTGGCCGATACCGCTCCAGAGATCGTCGAACTCGGACTCGGGTACTGCGACTTCGAGGATGAGCAGCGTGATCGCGATCGCAAACACGCCGTCGCTGAACGCCTCGATGCGGCCGGTGCCCCCAGCGATCGCCCACGACGGAGCACTTCCACAGCCGCATAGCCGATCCTGCTCGCAGGACAGCGCCCGAGCCGCTCCGGCCCGCCACCCGTTCAATAAGAGAGCGGCCCGACATGGGCAAGTGTGTGGGAATGTCCCCCTTACGGTGAGTCTCTACGGGTGAGTCTCTACGGCCGGGACGGGTGTGTGGAAGACAGCTTCGACGTTGTTGCCGTCCGGGTCGAGCGCGAACGCGGCGTGGTAGCGACCGCTGTACTCGGGACGAACGCCGGGCGCGCCGTTGTCGGTGCCGCCATTGTCGATCGCCGCTGCGTGCCAGCGCTCGACGCTGACGGTGTCCGGCGCCCGGAACGCGACGTGTGCGCCCGTCGTGACGCGGTCTCGACCTGGCTCTGTTCCAACCGCGTGCAGCGCGAAGTCGTCGCTCGTACCGCGCCCGAACAGGACGTATGCATCGCCTTCGAACTCACCCTCGCCCAGCACTGCGAATCCAAGTTCGGCTAGCGCCGCCTCGTACATGCGTCGACTCGTGGCAAGGTCGCTCACCCTGATGCCGACGTGATCGATTACCTCACTCATGCATCTCCGCTCCTTCCGTGCATCGGCGACCTGCCAGGACGCCACGACCCTAGTGCCCGCACGCTAGGGAGACAACATCGACGTGCGCGAGTGTTAGGGAATGTCGCTGGGGCGCCCCAGGAGCGATTGGGCCAAGGTAATCGCCTCATCGCGACCCAGCGCGGCGCCGATCGACAGCTCGCGCGCGTAAGCGTCCTCGCCGAGAGCGTCGATGAGGGGCCGGGCCAGTACTGCCTCGAGCTCGAGCCAACGGGGGCTGGGGTTAAAGGCCGCCTCGTCGTTCAGCCGACGGACGGCTCCTCGGAGCCGCGCGGCCGACCGGACGCTTTGCGCGTCTGCTGCAAGCGCGATTCCCGTGAGCGTCTCGGAAAGCACTTCGTGTCCCATCGTGCCCGATGCCAGCCCGAGATCGAGCGACTCCGCAAAAGCCTTTCTCGCCTCGCTACGGCGACCGAGCCCGAGGGCGGCGAAGCCGAGGGCGTTGCGAGCGCCGATGTCCCTGTAGTGGTCTCCGATCGCCCTGACCTTCTCGAGCACGGAGGCCGCCACAGTGCGGGCGGACTCGAAGTCACGCGCATAGAGCTCGAGGTACGCGAGAGAGATGCTCGTGCTTGCCTCGTTCGCTTCGTCCCCCGTTGCGTGGAATCCTCTGCTCGCTTCCTGCAACATGTGGCGCGCCACCTCGTCACGGCCGGCATCCATCTGAAGCGACCCCAGCTCGCTCAGAGCAATCGACCTCAGCCACTCGTCGTCGGCCGCCTCCTCGAGCACGCGGGTGAGGAAACGGATCGCTTCGTCGAAGTCGCCCCGGTAGGAGGCGACCAAGGCGAGCTCGTGGAGCGCGAAGGCGAGCGTTCGGCCCTCCCCCGACTCCTGGGCGAGCGTGACGGCCTCCTGTGCATGAAATTCGGCGCTGTCGAGCTGTCCCAAGCGCAGCTCGAGGTCGGAGAGGTCCTCAAGCAGCACCGCGCGCGTGCCCCCGGCGAAATCGTTCCGGGCGAGGAGCCCAAGCAGGCGTTCCTGTCCCTCGACGAGCCGGCCGCGCGGCAGCCAGAACGGAGTGAGCAAATGAGCCGCACGCGCGGCGTCCGGAGGCGCAGCGCCCTCGAGATAGTCGAGGGTTGCTCGGAGGTTGTCCTCCTCGTCCCCGAACCATGCCAGCAGCTCTCGACGGCGGGAGCCCAGGATGAGAGGATATTGTCGCTCCTCGAGCAGCGCGAGGTGGTAGTCGGCGTGCCGGCGGGCGAGCGCATCGGTCTCGCCGGCCTCGTCCAGCCGTTCGCGCGCATAGTCGCGGATCGTCTCGAGCATCCAGTAGCGCTCGTTCGAGAAGCGGAGGAGGCTCTTCTCGACCAGCGACTGCAGCGTGTTGATGTCGGCGCTGCAGACCTCCTCGAAGGCGTCCAGGGTGCAACCGCCGGCGAAGACCGAGAGGGCGCGGACGACACGTTGCTCTTCCTCGGAGAGCAAGTCGTAGCTCCAGTCGATCGTCGCCCGCAGCGTCTGCTGCCGCGGGTCCGCGTCGCGGCCACCCTCGAGCAGGTCGAGGCGCTCCGAGAGGCGCTCGAGGATCTGCCTCGGCGAGAGCGCCTTGGCGCGCGCGGCGGCGAGCTCAACGGCGAGCGGCAGCTCGTCGAGGCGGACGCAGAGCTCGGCGATCTCCTCGCTCGGCTCGAGGCGGGAGCGCTCACAGAACAGGGCCACGGCCTCGGGCGAGGCGAGGGGCGGAACCGCGTACTCGACTTCGCCCTGGACGCGCAGGAGCTCGCGGCTCGTCACGAGCACGTTCAGGTTGGCGCAGGCGCTGAGCAGCGCCGAGAGCTGGGGCGCAGCCTCGATCACCTGCTCCAGGTTGTCGAGCAGCAAGAGCAGCTCGCGCTCGCCGATGTGCTCTGCGAGACCGTCCTTCGCTCCCAAGGTCTGGGCAATCGTCTCGCTGACCAGAGCCGGGTCGCGCAGCGAGGCCAGGCCGACCCAGAAGACGCCTGCCTTGTAGGACGGGACAAGCGTTGCCGCCGCCTCGAGCGCGAGCCGAGTCTTGCCCGACCCCCCCGGGCCCGTCAGCGTCACCAGCCGTGCGCTGCGGATCGCGGCGAGCAGCTCGCGCAGCTCACGCTCCCTGCCGATGAACGAGCTCTCCGGATGAGGGAGGTTGGTGTTCGAGATCGTCTTCAGCGGCGGAAAACGCTCGCTGCCGAGCTGGAAGATGGAGACCGCTCCCGGGATGTCCTTCAGGCGATGCTCGCCGAGATCGGTGAGCGGTAGCCCGTCGACGAGCTCGCGGGTCGTCCGCGAAAGCACGACCTGGCCGCCGTGCCCGGACGCCCCGACCCGCGCCGCGAGGTGGACGTCGTCTCCGACGTAACCGTCCTCGGTGACGAGCGGGGTGCCCGTGTGCAAGCCGATCCGTACCTGGATCCGGCCCGCGGCCAAAGCGCCCGTCATCGCCTGCGCTCCGGCCAGCGCCGCCTGCGCCGAGCGAAATGCGAAGAAGAATGCATCTCCTTGGTTGTCGACTTCGACCCCGCCCTCGGCCGTGCACGCCGCGCGCATGATCCGCCGGTGCTCGGCGAGGACGTCCGCGTACGCCTCCGCACCCAGCTCGTGCAGGAGCGTCGTCGACCCTTCGACGTCGCTGAAGAGCAAGGTGACGGTGCCGGTCGGGAGCTCCCGTCGCACAGCGCGATCATCCGTCGGATGGGATCTCGCGTCCAGTCGCGCTCGGCTCTGGATGGAGGATCACCGCCTGCCCGAGTGTGCGGGAATGTCCCTTGAGCCTGCCCTCGGCTGAGCGGCTCCATGCCATCATCAAAGCCAGCGCGCCAGCCCTCTCGCCGAGAACCTGGTACGGGATGCCCGCGTACGCCATGGACGGCAAAGTCGTCTGCTACTTCCAGAGCGCGCAAAAGTTCAAGACGAGGT
>JAERMP010000270.1 GCA_016844515.1 Thermoleophilia bacterium
GGAAGCGGCTCTCCTGCGCGAGTGGTGCAGTTGTAGGAGTACTGCTCATTCCACGGTTTCCCGCGCGAAGACGAGCTCGATCACATCCTCGATCGGCGGGTCCTCGACGTTCAGGTCGAGCACCTCCTGCTCGGCGAGCAACCGTGCGGTGACCCGAGCCGTCTCGGCCTTCGGGACGCGCAACGTGACGAGATCTCCGTCGCGATGGATCACTTCTCCGTACCCGGAGAGATCCCCGGCGTCGTTCTCCAGCACGACCGCGATCGTCTTCCAGGCGGCGACGGTGTCGGAGAGGGCAGCGAGGTCGCCGTCGAACAGGATCTTCCCGTGGTGGATGACGATGACGCGCTCGCAGAGAGCCTCGACGTCGGCCATGTAGTGGCTTGTCAGCATCACCGTCGCCTCGTGGCGCTGCCGGTACAAGGCTATGAACTCGCGGATCCGCTTCTGCATCGTGACGTCGAGCCCGATCGTGGGCTCGTCGAGGAAGAGCACCTGGGGCCGGTGGAGGAGCGACCCGACGATCTCGACCTTCATCCGCTCGCCGAGCGAGAGCTGCCGGACGGGCTTGCGCACGAGGTCGCCGATTTCGAGCAGCTCGATGAGCTCGTCCCGTAACGCGAGGAAGTCAGGGCGCGGGATCTGGTAGATCGCGCGATTGAGCTCGAACGAGTCGAGCGCCGGGAGATCCCACTGCAGCTGGTTCCGATTACCCATCACGAGCGAGATCCGCCGGAGGAAGTCCCGCTCACGCTTCGACGGAACGTGCCCGAGCACCTGTGCTTCCCCGCCGCTGACATAGAGGAGCCCGGAGAGCATCTTGAGCGTGGTCGTCTTGCCCGCGCCGTTCGGCCCCAGGAAGCCGACGATCTCGCCGGGCGCGATCTCGAACGAGATGCCGTCGACGGCGCGCACCTCGCGCGTCTTGCGCCGGACGAGGCTCTTGGTCGCCGCCTTGAGGCCCGCCTCGCGCTCCGGGACGTCGAAGACCTTGGTCAGGCTGTCGACTCGTACGGCCGGCTCCGTCATCCAGACCTCTTGAGCTTTCCGTGCTTCTTCGCGTACAGCTCGCCGCGGCTGAAGACCCAGAGGCCGAGCGGGATGGACACCGCGCCGATGATGAGCAGCGGCCATATCTCGTCCCACATCGCGGATAGGGGTGCGCCTTCGAGGATCGCTTCCCGCGCTCCCTCCAGCGCGTACGTCGCCGGCGAGAACTTCGCGATCCACTGCATCCATTGCGGCAACACCTCGACCGGGTAGTAGACGCCCGACACGACGAGCAGCGTTCCCTGTGCCACGAACCCGAGCTGCGTGCCCTTCTCCGGCGAGATCAGGGGCAGCACCGACGTCATCACGCCGATCCCGATGAACGAGATCGAGGCGATCGCGAGCACGATGAACGCTGCGAGGAAGTTCGCGTTCGGCGTGGACAGGTCAAAGAACAGGAAGCAGGCGGTGAACAGGAAGACAGCGCGCAGAAGTCCGTACGAGATCGCGAAGACGCCCTGACCGGCGAGATGCATGGCACGCGACAGCGGAGCCATGAACGTGTACTCGATGGTTCCCTCCCAGCGCTCCCAGGCCACCGTCTCCATCAGGAACTCGAAGAGCACGCCGAGGTACGCCCAGACGACCGCGCCGATGAGCAGGCTCGTGGCCACGGCGTTGACGTCGATGTCGCCTCCCGTCGCCTCGATGCCCTGAGCGATAAAGACGATCGTGAGCGTGTTCGCGACGGTCCAGAAGAACCAGGCGAGGTCCCACCAGATGTAGCGCTTGGTGAGGTAGAAGTTGCGCTCGACGACGCCGCCGGCTCCGACGAGCTCGGCTCGTAAGGTCGTTCCCAGGGCTTTCATGCGAACACCTCCCGGTCGTCGTCATCGTCTCCCTCCGCCTCGAACTCCCGACCCGTTGCGGCGAAGAACGCCTCCTCGAGCGTCTCGGCGTTGTAGCGGCGCTTGAGATCCTCTACCGGCTCGAGCGCGAGCAAGCGGCCGCGGTCGAGGATGCCGATGCGCTCCGCGAGGCCCTCGGCCTCGGCGAGGTCGTGCGTGCAGAGCAGGATCGTCGAGTCGTGCGTCGTGCGGATCTCGCGGATGAACTCCTGCACCTCGAGCTTCGAGCGCGGGTCGAGGCCCGTGGTCGGCTCGTCGAGCAGGAGGACCACCGGCGACGTCAGGAGCGCCCGCGCGAGTGCCACCTTCTGCTGCATTCCGCGTGACAGGTTCTGCATCGGCTCGTCGCGGCGATCCGACGGGAACCCGACGCGCTCGAGGATCGCGGGGATCTTGTCGCGGGTGTCCTTCGAGGTCATTCCGTAGTACCGCGCGGCGTAGCCAAGGTTCTCGGCGGCGGACATCCTCTTGAAGAACGACGCCTCGACCGAGACGCGGTTCACGAGCCTTCGAACAGCGCGGCCGTCGGTGAGCACATCGTGGCCGAGGATGCGCGCTGAACCGCCGTCCGGAAGCAGGAGCGTCGACAGCAGACGGACGAGCGTCGACTTCCCCGAGCCGTTCTGGCCGAGGATGGCGACGGTCTCACCCTTCTCCATCGCGAACGAGACGCTGTCGAGGGCAACGCGCATGCGGCGTTCGCCGCGGCGGCGCTTACCGTCGCCGCGGCGGAACTCCTTGCGCAGCTCGTCGACCTCGATAGCCGCGACCGGTCGACGGGGTACGGCCTCCATGAGTGCTGCTTCCTGTACGTCGGTCATGTGATGCTCCTTCGAAGTGCTGCGTAACGAGAAACGTGCAAGCCAGCGCCCGGCCCGATTGTTGGGCCCCGGCAACGGGTGTCTCAGATACGCATGCGAAGCATCAAGGCGCGCACCTTAGCAGCGCCTTCGGCCGAAGGCAACGAACGGGTTCGAGCCTCGACCGCTGCGGTGGAGGACCGCACACTCGTCCGAGGTCGTTGCCTGGCACATAGCGGGGCGCCGCCTGCCAGAACGGCGGCGCCCCACAGCTCTCGAATCAGCGGAGGGAGAAGGTGACGCTAATGCTGGCGCTCGTCTCCTGCTGTCCGGGGACGATCGGAGTCGA
>JAERMP010000011.1 GCA_016844515.1 Thermoleophilia bacterium
TGCCGTACGGGCCAACTCCCTCATGGCTCTCCGCGCGACGATGGAGACGGCCCGCGGCCTCGGAGCCGACGCGGTCGTCTTCCACGTCGGCTCACATCTCGGCTACGGGTTCGACGAGGCAGTCGACGTGGTGGCACCGGCGCTGCGCGACCTACTCGAGCTGACGACGGACGAGCTCTGGCTGTGCATGGAGAACGCAGCCGGCGCGGGCGGCACCATTGGGCGCTCCATCGCCGAGCTGGCGGCTCTCTGTGATGCGGTCGAAGGCCACCCGCGGCTCGGCATCTGCCTCGATTCGTGCCACTGGTGGGCGTCGGGGGTCGACGTCTCCGACCGCGCGCTGCTCGCGGAAGCGCTCGAGGATCTCGACACCAGGATGGGCCTCGAGCGGCTGCGCATCCTGCACGTGAACGACTCGAAGACGCCGCTCGCGTCGAATCGCGACCGCCACGAGCTCGTCGGCAGGGGCTTGATGGGCGACGGCCTCGCGACGTTCCTCGGCCACCCCGCGTTTCAGTCGCTCCCCGCGATCGTGGAGACGTGGGAGGACAAAGGGCGCGAGACGGAGGACCTCGATCGGATGCGCGCGCTTCGCCGCAAGGGCCGCCGCCGTTGGGCGAGCCGAGCCTAAGCGCTGAAAGAGACCCTCAGCACCGCGGCCGCAACGCGGCCGCCTTCAGGGATTTTCGCGCGACTGAAATCTGCGCGAGCGGATTCCTGTCTTGCGCAAAGAACAGCCTCAGTCCGCTACGACCGCGAAGACGCGGAAGTTGGCGCGCTCGCGCGGGAGCTCGTGGAACTCCGGGTTTCGGCAGCCGATCTCGTCCTCGCGGCTCGCATACGTCTCGACGACTTCGACGTCGCACATCGGAAGAGGGGCCCGGCGAGCTCGAACCGCCCCGAAGCCGCTGCGGGTCGACTCGGCCGATCTGAGGAGCTCGAGGTCGATCTCAACGTCGAACACCTTCTGGAGGCAACCCATGTACGTGTGACCCCACGCCTCGTACGCGTACACGAACGGGCAGGCCATCCGGATGCACGCGCCGGGGTAGACGACCTTCTCGCAGTGGACGTCGCAGTGACGGCACGCCACCTCGTCCTGTACCCGGAGAGGCAGTTCCGTCGCCGGCGCAGCGTTGTGCATGACCCGATTGTGTTCCTCAACGTGCGTCCACCGCAAGACTTGACAAACAGGCGGTTTTCAGGCAGTGGCGACAGCGACGCGCCGGTGACGCCGCCCGCCCGCCGGCACGGGGTACGGTTCCGCGGCTGTGGTGAGGAGGATCCTGTTCGCGTCGCTGGCGATCGCGCCCATCACGATCGGCCTCCACTACCTCGCCGATCTCTCCGAGACAACGGAGTTCGTGCTCTCGGCGCTCGCCTTGATCCCACTCGCCTGGCTCATCGGCGAGGCCACCGAGCACGCCGCGGAGCACACGGGGCCGGGGATCGGCGGCTTCCTCAATGCCACCTTCGGAAACGCTCCCGAGCTCATCATCGCGCTCATCGCGGTCAACGAGGGGCTGACCGAGGTCGTCCGTGGCTCGCTCACGGGTAGCGTCGTCTCGAACCTCCTGCTCGTCCTCGGCGCCGCGCTCCTCGCCGGCGGCCGCGGGAAGCTGGATCGCTTCTCGAGCTTCCTTTCCTTGGGGCTGATCGCGTTCGCGACCGTTCTCTTCCTCATCCCCTCCGTCCCTGGTTGGGACGGGGATCCGGACAGCCACTCGCTCGCGGTGGTCTCGGCCGGAGTCTCGGTGGTGCTGCTGATCGTGTACATCGCAGTCACCTGGCACTCGCTTCGTCGGCACCGCTCGATGCACGTCGCCTCCGATGAGGAGATCGCCGGATGGTCGCTTCGCGCGGCACTCGGCGCCCTTGCCATCGCGACGATCGCCACCGCTCTCGTCGCCGAGATCCTCGTCGGATCGCTGGAGGTGTTCTCCGAGAAGGTCGGCCTCAGCGAGTTCTTCGTCGCCGCGGTGATCGTCGCGATCGTCGGCAATGCTGCCGAGCACGGCGGAGCCGTGATCGTCGCGTTCCGGGGGAAGATCGCTCTGGCGGGCGAGATCGCGCTCTCCTCGGCAGCGCAGGTGGCGGTCTTCCTCATCCCCGCGGTCGCGCTGATCTCGTGGCTCATCGACCCGCTCTCTCTCAGCTTCCGGCCGGTCGAGATAGCCGCGCTCGCGGGTTCGGTGACCTTCACCACGCTCATTCTCTTCGGCGGGCAGTCGAGCCGCGCGCGCGGGGCACTGCTCCTCGCTGGCTACGGCGTCGTCGTGATCGCGTTCCTTGTCGCCGGCGACCGCGGGGGCGGATGAGCGGCGACACGGACGTCGCACGGGGCCATCTCGACGGCATGCCGTTCTTCGCTGTCCAGGCGGCCCAACCGGCCTACGCGGGAATCTATTTCCGGGTCGGTCGGGCAGACGAGACCGCTGCCACAACAGGCATTACGCACCTCATCGAGCACCTCGTCATGCCAGCGAGCTCCTACCCGGATGTCGAGTGCAACGGAACCGTGGAGAACGTGTGCACGACGGTATGGGCGTCGGGGAGCATGGCGAACGTCGGGCGTTTCCTCCACGAGGTGGTGAGTCGAGTGAATGCACTCCCGCTCGAGCGCCTGGACGTCGAACGCCGCATCCTCACGGCGGAGCAGGACACGCGCAGCCTGACCTCGCTACAGCAGGCGATTGCACTTCGCTTCGGGCCGGTTGCACACGGATTGACCGGTTACGCCGAGTACGGCGTAAAGCGGGTCACGGAAGACGAGATTGCGGCCTGGACCGCCGAGCGATTCACGGCCGGCAACGCCGTGATCTGGGCGACCGATCCGGCGCTCGAGCTCGACGCGAGTCTGCCTCCAGGCTCGAGAGTGCCGGTGCCCGAGCCGCGGCCCATCGACTACGTCGACTATCCGTCCGTCTACATCAGCGAGGCCGGTGGCGTGCTGCTCTCGATGCTGGTCAGCCGCTCGTATGCGTTCGGCATCGGTCGCGCCGTGCTCGAACGACGTCTGCGAGACCGCGTGAGGTACGAGCTAGGCCTCTCGTACGACGTGAGCATCGACTCGATGCCCTTGACGGCGGAGCACTCCCTCGCTTGGGTCAGCGCCGACGTCAGCGAGGCGAGTCTCGAACGCTGGTGCGAAGAGACGCTTCGGGTCTTCGACGAGCTCGCCGACCACGGGCCCACGAACACCGAGCTCGAGTCCGAGAAGATGCGGGCACGGCAGGACGATCTCGACACATCACCGGTGCGGTGGGCCGGATGGCTCACCTGGACGGCCGAGGAACATCTCCTAGGCAAACCGTACAAGTCCAGGGACGAGTCGTCCCGCGCATACGAGGAGGTGACCAGCGGACAGGTCGCCGAGGCGATGCAGGAAGCGCGCTCGTCGCTTCTGCTCGTGGGACCGGAGGGCACGCCCGTCCCTCCCGGCTTCGCCGAGTACCCGATCTACTCGACCCATCGGGTCTCGGGTCACCGCCACCGGCCGCGTAGCCGCCGCGACCGCTTGCGTCGATACCTGCGTGACGTGGAGCTGATCTCCTCGCCTGAGGGCGTCACGTCCGCGAGAACGGGTTCGATCGTGACCGCGAGGTACGAGTCGACGGTTCTCTGCATCCGGGAGCCGGGCACCCGCACCCTGCTGACCGACGATGGCTTCTTCCTCCCGATCGCCGCGGACGACTGGACGCACGGCGACGAGCTTCTCCAGGAGATCGACGGCGCAATTCCGTCGAAGCTCGTCGTCTCCGAGACCCCGGGCCTCGACGCGCGAGCCGATGCGGTGACGCAGCTCGCGCGTGCAACGTTCAGGCGAACGTGGCTGATCTCCGACGAGCTCGAGGCTCTTCCCCACGTCCTCGAGGATGGCGAGTTGCTGCTCGTGCTGGCCTCGGCGAGTCGCGGCTGGAAGATGGGCCTCATCGCGCTGACCGACCGGCGGCTGCATTTCCTCTATGTCGACGGAACGAGCCACTCGTTCGTCGCGGAGCGCGGTCGTACTCCCGCGCGCGCAGAGGGGTCGAAGTTGAAGCTCTTCGTCGACGACGACTGGATCTCTCTGACAGACGTGGAGCCCAAGGGCAAGGCGGCCGAGCTCGGCCAGCTCCTCCACGATTGGAACACGTAGCGACTAGCTGCGGACGTGAGCGCCGAGCGCCTGCGGGACGAGGTCGATCGCGTGCTCGATGTCGTCATCCGTTATCTCGAGATGGGTGACAGCGCGGATCACCGTCGGGTGGATCGTGGCGGAGAGGCCGACGCCGGCGTCGCGTAGTCGGTTCAGCGCGTCGGAGCGATCGAGCCCCAACGAAGCGACATCGATCTGCACGAAGTTCGTCTCGACTCGATCGAGGTCGATCGGTACGCCAGCGACCACGAGAGCCATGGCAAGTCGCTTGGCCCGCGCGTGGTCGTCGGCGAGCCGCTCCACGTGGTGGTCGAGCGCATACACGCCTGCCGCAGCAACGACCCCGGCCTGCCGCATCGCGCCGCCGAAGAGGTGCTTCTCGCTCCACGCGCGCTCGATCAACTCCTCGGAGCCGGCGAGCAGGGCTCCCAGCGGACAGCCGAGCCCCTTCGAGAGGCAGAGGCAGAGCGTAACCGTGTCGAAGCGAGAGGCGATCTCTGCGGGCGCGACCTCGAGCGCCGTCGAGGCGTTGAGCAGCCGGGCGCCGTCGAGGTGGACCGCGAGTGACAGCTCGCGAGCGGTCGCGACGACATCCTCGAGCTCGGCGAGCGGCCAGACCCTCCCGCCCGCGTTGTTGTGCGTGTTCTCGAGAGAGAGGACGGTCACGCGTTGGTCGGCGGCCTTCGTGCTCGGAGCAGCAGCCCGACGGATCTGCTCGGAGGAGATCCGGCCGCCGCTCCCCGGAAGGCCGAGGGTCACGAGCCCGGCATGCGCCGCGACTCCTCCGTACTCGAACACGAGCACGTGCGAGTGCTCCTCCGCGACGAGCACGTTGCCGGGGCGCCCATGGAGCTTGAGCGCGATCTGGTTTGCCATCGTCGCCGTGGGCAGGAACAGGGCCGCTTCGTGGCCAAGCAGCGCCGCGACGCGTTCCTGTAGAGCCGTGACGGTCGGGTCCTCGCGTTTCTGCTCGTCGCCGACCACCGCGTCCGCGATCGCCTGTCGCATTCCCGGCGTCGGGTGCGCCACGGTGTCGGAGCGGAGGTCGATCACGCCGCGCACGCTACCGTCCTGAAATGGATCTCGCGCTCCTCGAACGAACTCTCGGCGCCGGGGGTGAGCCGTCGTACCGCGCGCGCCAGGTGTGGGAGTGGACCACGCGCGGCGTCTCGTCCTACGAGGAGATGACCACGCTGCCGAAAGCTCTTCGCACGAGCCTCACAGAGGCGGTGCCGTTCTCGACCCTCGAGGTCGTCACAGAGCGCGAGTCCAAAGACGGAACCGTGAAGGTGCTCTTCCGCACACACGACGGCCACCCGCTCGAGGCCGTGCTCATGCGCTACCGCGACGGACGGCGCTCGCTCTGTCTGTCGGCCCAGTCCGGCTGCCCGCTGACGTGCACGTTCTGCGCAACGGGAGCGATGAAGTTCGGCCGGAACCTCACGGCTTTCGAGATTCTCGATCAGGCACTCCACTTTCGGCGGCTCGGATCCGTCGACCATGCCGTCTACATGGGGATGGGCGAGCCGTTCCTGAACTTCGACGAGGTGCTCGCATCCGCGCGGCGTCTTCCGGATCTCGGAATCACGCACCGGCGGACGACGATCTCCACCGTCGGCTGGATGCCGGGGCTGAACCGCTTCGTCGACGACGTGGATGTGCCTATCCGGCTCGCGCTCTCGATCCACGCTGCCGACCCGCGACTGCGCTCGGAGCTGATGCCGGTGAACGATCGGTATCCGCTTGCCGAAGTCCTGGCCGAGTGCCGTCGGTACGTGGCGCTGCGGCGCCGAAAGGTGTTCGTCGAGTACGTCATGCTCGCGGGCGTGAACGACTCCCCGGCCGCTGCGCGCGCCCTGGCCGCCCTCCTGGACGCGCGGTCATTCAAAGTCAACCTCATCCCCTACAACCCGACCGGGAGGTACGAGGCTTCCTCGCGCCAGTCGATCGAGTCCTTCAAGGCCGTCCTCGACCGCGCCCGGATTCCCGCAACCGTACGACTCACGCGGGGCCGTGACATCGAGGCAGCGTGCGGTCAGCTGGCGAGCGCCCGAGTGCCGTCCTCCGCGTGATCCATATTGCTCGCAGGTGCCGAAGAGCATGCAGCAGGGAGACAGGAGAGGAGTGAGCGCGTGGGGTACGTGATCTTCACGGGAATCGTGCTCGTGATCGGAGCGATCGCGCTCGGAGTCGCCCGCGAGATGCGCAAGAGCGAAGACCCCGAGGCCGTCAGAGCCGGGAAGATCATCCTGACCGCATCGCTCGTCATCGTGCCGCTGTTCATCCTCGTCTTCACGGTCGTGGAGTCGTTCCACAGCGTGCGGGCCGGTTATGTAGGCGTCATCTACCAGTTCGGCAATATCGTCGGACAGACCGAGGCCGGGTTGGTGACGACCTGGCCCTGGCAGAACGTCCAGGAGGCGAACGTCCAGGTGCAACGAGCACAGTTCTCCGACCTCGAGGCGTTCACCGCGGAGACGCAGGACGTGTTCATCGTCGCGACGATGAACTACCGCGTCGACCCCGTAAGCATTCAGGAGCTCTACCGCGGAGTCGGGCCGAACTACTTCGACAAGCTGATCCCAACTCGCGTCAACCAGCTCTTCAAGGACGAGACCGTCAAGTACCGCGCCGTCGATATTGCGCCAAACCGGGAGAAGATCCGGCGTGAGGTGCGCGAGCGGCTCGCAGAGGAGTTGGCGCAGTACTCGATCCAGGTCGAGGATCTCCTGATCGACAACATCAAGTTCTCACCCGAGTTCACTCAGGCGATCGAAGACAAGCAGATCGCGACGCAGCAGGCACAGGCTGCGCAGAACCGCGTGCGCGAGGCGAAGTTCAAGGCTCAGCAGGTGATCGAGCAGGCCCAGGGCGAGGCGAAGGCCTTCGCGCTCAAGAATCGGACGCTTACACCCCTCATCGTGCAGCAGAATGCCATCGACAAGCTGAACCCGAACGTCGAGGTGATTATCTTGCCGAGCGGCTCGAACTTCCTGTTGCCGGCGGGACTGCTCGCACGAAGGAGCACAGGCCCATGAGGATGATCGGCTGGGCGCTCGTGCTCGTCGTCGTCATCGTCGTCGCCTACTTCGTGATCCCCTGGGCGATCCTGAAGATGGGGCGACTTCGCGACCCGCGGGACCCGCTCGAGTAGGCCCCGAAGCGGCCTGTCCGCGAAGCGGACCAGTGGAAGGGGTTCCGGGGGAACCGGGAGCTTCCCCCGGCTTGTGCCGCCGCGCGAGCGGGACAGCTAGCTTCTGTCGGCGTGGGAGAGCCGAACGAGCGGGTGACGGGGATCGGGGGTGTCTTCTTCAGAGCTCGAGATCCAGAGGCGCTGGTCGCTTGGTACGCAGAGAACCTCGGGGTTCCGCTTCAGGAGGGGTACGTGATCTTCCCCGAGAGCCGCGACACGCACTGGGTTCCGTTCTCACAAGGCACCGACTACTGGCCGACCGGAAAGCAGCACATGGTCAATTTCATCGTTTCAGACCTCGACGCGATGCTCGCCCAACTCCGCGCCGCGGGAGTCGAGGTGGACGAGCGGATCGAGGAGCACGAGTTCGGCCGCTTCGGGTGGGCGGTCGATCCGGAGGGCAACCGCTTCGAGCTCTGGCAGCCGGAGGGCTCGTAGTGCTTCTACGCGCCCTGACAACGGCTGGGGTGGCGCTCGTGGCCGCCGCTCTCGCGGTCGGTTGCGACGGATCCGAAGCCGACCGCGAGGTGCCAAGGCCCGTGGCGATCGGAGACTTGCAGCTGACGGTCCCGACGTCCTGGTCTGCGCACCGACATGCGAAACGGTGCTTGCACGACGGCCCGGGTGTCCACATCACCAATCTCGCGGGCTATTCGTTCGAGCGTCCTGATCTCGGCCCGGGGTGGTGTACCACGGCATGGAAGGTTCGGGAAGCTCCTCAAAACTTCGTGCTCATCGACGTATCGCGATTCTTTGGCCCGCCTCCCCTTCCCAACCCTCCTCCGGATTCGGAATTCCCACCGGCCCTAGCAACACGAATCCCGGAAGCGACACTCCTTTCGGAGGAGGAGGCAGCACGTCGAGGGACGGTGGTGTGCAAATGCACGTTTCGATACGGCGATATCTGGCTCGCCGGGGGCAGCTTCAGCGTGCGCGCCTGGATCGGAGACGAAGCGTCGATTGGCGATCGACGCTCTCTGGATGCGCTGCTCGCATCCATCCGCCCGAAGCGTTAGCCAACGAGCGCGGGGTGCTCGTCGAAGAGGTAGCGCAGGACGAGCTGCTTCGCCGCGCGCACCTCGTCAAGCCTTCGCACCGGACGGCCGTGCGGTGCTTCTTTCAAGAGTTCGGGTGACTCGGCTGCCTCCACCGCAATCCGTCGCATTGCGTCGACGAAGTCGTCGAGGCGCTCCTTCGGCTCGGTCTCGGTCGGCTCGATCATGAGCGCCTCGGGAACGACGAGCGGGAAGTAGATCGTCGGCGGGTGGATCCCGTAGTCCATCAGCCGCTTCGCGACGTCGAGCGCCGTGATCCCGTGCTCACGCTTGAGATTCCGGGCGGAGAGCACGAACTCGTGCATGCAGTGGCGGTCGTACGGGAGGTCGTAGACGTCCCGGAGTTGCGCGAGGAGATAGTTCGCGTTCAACACGGCCACCTCGGACATCTCTTTGAGCCCCGGCCCGTACGCGCGCATGTACGCGTACGAGCGAACGAAGACGCCGAACGGACCGGCGAAGCCGCGGACGCGGCCGATCGACTTCGGCCGGTCGTGGTCGAGCCGATAGACGTCTCCGTCTCGCGTCACCACAGGCGCGGGAAGGAACTGCTCGATCGTCTCTCGCACAGCGACTGGCCCACCGCCAGGGCCACCCCCGCCATGCGGCTGCGAGAACGTCTTGTGCAGGTTGTAGTGAACGATGTCGAACCCCATGTCGCCCGGGCGCGAGATCCCGACGACGGCGTTCAGGTTCGCGCCGTCGTAGTAGAGGAGCGCACCGGCGTCGTGGAAGATCCGCGCGACCTCCTCGATACCCTCGTCGAACAGGCCGAGCGTCGACGGGTTCGTGAGCATGAGCCCCGCGGTCCGCTCGTTCACCTTGCCGCGCAAATCCTCAAGGTCGAGGTTCCCGCGGGCGTCCGTCTCGACCTTTTCCAGCTTGTAGCCCGCCATCGTCACGCTCGCCGGGTTCGTCCCGTGCGCCGTGTCGGCGGTGATGATC
The DNA here is from genome assembly GCA_016844515.1 of Thermoleophilia bacterium. Next base: position 9,332 of record JAERMP010000011.1, read on the forward strand.
GTGTCGCGCTCCTCGCCGCGGTCCGCGAAGTACGCCCGCATCAGCATGAGCCCGGTCAGCTCGCCCTGCGAGCCGGCTGCCGGCTGCAAGGTGACGGCCGGAAGCCCGGCGATCTCCGCGAGCATCTCCTGCAGTCGCCACATGAGCTCGAGCGCCCCCTGCGCACCCTCGTCCTCCTGGTACGGGTGGAGGTCGCGGAACCCCGCCAACCTTCCGACACGCTCGTTGACGCGCGGGTTGTGCTTCATCGTGCAGCTACCGAGGGGATAGAAGCCCGTGTCGATGCCGAAGGTGCGATCGGCGAGCGCCGTGAGGTGACGCACGATCTCGGGCTCCGCGACCTCCGGAAGTCGAGGCGGAAGCGCGCGCCGAAGATCAAGTGGAAGCTCGGGCTTGGGGAGGCCGTAGTCGGGCACGCGGCCGGCGCGGCGGCCGGCGCGGCTCTTCTCGAAGATGAGCTCCATCAGCACACCTCCTCAAGCACGGCGGCCAGCCGATCGACGTCGGCCGGCGTCCGCTTCTCCGTGAGAGCGACCAGCAGCACGTCGTCCATTCCTGGGTAGTCCCTGCCGAGCGCGTAGCCGGGATGGACACCCCGGCTGCGGGCGTCGCGGATGACGTCTCTCGCCGGCCGCGGCAGCCGCACGGCAACCTCCATGAACGTCGGCCGCTCGAACACGAGAGGAAGGTGGAGCCGCTCCTTCGCGTACTCGGTGAGCGCGACGCACGTCTCGCCCATCTCGCGCAGCCCCTGCGGGCCGAGCCACGTCAACGTCACCAACCCGGCGAGCGCGAGAAGTGTCTGGTTGGTGGTGATGTTCGAGGTGGCCTTCTCGCGGCGGATGTGCTGCTCTCGCGTCTGGAGAGTCAAAACGAACGCGCGCTGCCCGTCCAGATCGACCGTCTCACCCACGATGCGACCGGGCATACGTCGGACGAACTCCTGGCGAGCCGCGAAGAACCCGTAATGGGGACCGCCGTAGAGCGGCGGGCACCCGACGCTCTGTCCCTCTCCGATCGCCATCGCACACCCGTATTCGCCGGGCGCCTCGAGCAGACCAAGCGACATGAGGTCGACGTGCGCGATCGCGTGGGCGCCAGACTCGGCCGCGGCGGCGGCGAGATCAGGAGCCGGCTCGAGGCAGCCGAAGAAGTTCGGCTGCTGGAAGATCACCGCCGCAGCGTCTGACGACGCCGCGGCCAGCTCGTCAGGATCGATCGTGCCGCCACGATGAGGAACCTCGACGACCTCGAGGCCGAAGCCGCGGGCATACGTCTTTACGACTTGACGGACCTGAGGGTTCAAGGTCTCCGCGAGGACGACCTTGGTGCGGTCGCTCGTGTGCTTCGCGACGAAGCAGGCATCGGCGGCGACGGCGCAGCCGTCGTACCCCGAGGCGTTCGACACATCCATCCCGGTCAGTTCGCAGATCACCGTCTGGTATTCGAAGATCGCCTGCAGCACGCCTTGGCTCATCTCCGGTTGGTACGGCGTGTACGCCGTAAGAAATTCGCCTCGCGAGAGCAGGACGTCGACGACCGCCGGAACGTAGTGGTCGTAGATGCCCGCGCCAAGGAAGGACAGCTCCACTCCGGTGTGAGCGTTGCGTTCGGCCAGCTCCGTGAGATGGCGAACGAGCTCCAGCTCCGGGAGCGCAGGCGGCACGTCGAGCTCGCGGCCAAGGCGAACACCGGGTGGGATCTGCTCGAAAAGTTCCTCGACGGACGAGACGCCGATCGCCGCGAGCATCTCGTCCCGGTCGGCGTCGGTGAGTGACAGGTAGCTCACTGGTCAGCTACGAGTGCGCGATAGGCCTCGGCGTCCATCAGGGCGTCGACCTCACTGGTGTCGGACATGCGGACTCGGATCAGCCAACCTTCGCCGTAGGGATCGTCGTTGACGATCTCCGGCTCGTCGATCGCCTTCTGGTTCACCGCGAGAACTTCGCCCGAGAGCGGCGCGACGATGTCCGAGACCGCCTTGACGGACTCGACTTCACCGTAGGACTCATCCTTAGCCACCGTCGAGCCGACGGCGGGTGACTCGTAGTGCACGAGCTCGCCGAGCGCGTCCTGCGCGAACCACGTGACTCCGAGCGTGGCCTCGTCCCCTTCGATCCGCGCCCAGTCGTGCTCGGGGTGGTACTTGAGTTCCTCGGGGTAGCTCTCGGCAGCGGGCACTCAGGTCTCCTTCCGGTAGATCGGCTTCTTGACGACACGCGCTCGCCTCGGCTTCCCGCGGACGTCGATCACGAGCGCGTTGTCCGGCGCGGCCGCCCCGGTTGGGACGTATCCCATTCCGATGCCCTGGTCGAGCATCGGCGAGTGCGTTCCCGAGGTCACCTCGCCTCCGCCCTCGATCGCCATCCCTTGGCGAGGGACCGCTCGCTCCTCCATCACGAACGGGACGAGCTTGCGTACCGGGCCGTCCTCACGTATCCGGCGCAGCGCCTCGACACCCGTAAACTCAGTGCCGAGAGCGCAGGCCCAGCCGAGCCCTGCAGAGATCGCGTCCGTCTCCGGGCCGATGTCGTTCCCATGCAGCGGGTAGCAGACCTCGAGTCGCAGGGTGTCCCGCGCGCCCAGTCCACAGGGAACAGCGCCTCGGGCAACGACCTCGTCCCAGAGCCCGGGCGTGTCGTCCGCTGCGCAGCACAACTCGACGCCTGTTTCCCCCGTGTACCCAGTTCGGCAAATCATCACCTCGACGCCGTCGATCTCGGCCATGTCGTGTGTGAAGGCGGGCGCCTCTGGGAGCCCGAGGCGCTCGAGCGACCGTGGTCCTTGCACCGCGAGAAGCCCGTACTCGTCGGACGTGTCGCGCACCTCCGCACCTCGGGGCTCGCGGTCCTTGAGCCATCCGAAGACGGCCTCCCGGTTCGACGCGTTCACGACAAGGAGGAACTGACCGTGAGCGAAGCGATAGACGATCAGGTCGTCGACGATCCCACCCTGCTCGTTCGTCAGCAGCGTGTACTGGGCCTCGCCGTCCCCGACTCGATCGACGTCGTTGGAGAGCATGGTCTGGAGGAATGCCTGAGCAGTCGGGCCGTCGACGTGGAGCTCGCCCATGTGGGAGACGTCGAATACCCCGCAGTCGCTTCGAACCGCTCGGTGCTCGGGAATGACGCCCTCGTACTGCACGGGCATCTCGAAGCCGGCAAACGGCACCATGCGCGCGCCGAGCCCCACATGGCGCTCGAAGAGCGGAGTGCGCTTGAGCGTGGCTTCCACCGCCGCGACTCTATCGCCGACCGGCTTTTCTCAGTCGTCGAAGGTGAGCCACGCCGCGGCTACGAAGCGGCCACCTCAAGGGATCTGCGCAAGTCCGGAATTCCGCTGGCGCGGATTTCCGGACTTGCGCATGAATCAGTCCTCTTTGAGGAAGCTCGGGATGTCGATCTCGACGTCGCTGACGCTGGGCGCCTGGAAGCGCGGGCGCTCGGACGACGTCTCGCCTGAGGCCTCGACTCGGCGTCGACGCGGACGGCCGCCGAAGCCCGTCGCGATCGCGGTCACCCGCACGTCGGCGCCCATGGACTCGTCGATGACTGCGCCGAAGATGACATTCGCGTTCGAGTCCGCCGCGCTCGTCACGACCTGCGCGGCTTCGTCCACCTCCGCCAGCCCCAGGTCCGGACCGCCGGTGATGTTGAGCAGCACTCCGGTGGCACCGTCGAGCGAGGTCTCGAGCAGCGGAGACGAGATCGCCGCACGCGCTGCATCGACCGCGCGGTTGTCACCGCTCCCGACTCCGATGCCCATCAGGGCAGAGCCGGCGTCACGCATGATCGTGCGCACGTCGGCAAAGTCGAGATTGATGAGCCCGGGCACGGTGATGAGATCGGTGATGCCCTGTACGCCCTGGCGCAGGATGTCATCCACCATTCGAAACGCCTCGGTGACAGGTGTCGAGCGCTCGACCACCTGCAGCAAGCGGTCGTTCTCGATGACGATGAGCGTGTCGACGTTGTCGCGGAGCGTCTGGATTCCCTGTTCGGCCTGATCGGCCCGCAGTCGGCCTTCGAAGGCGAACGGACGTGTGACCACTCCCACCGTGAGGGCGCCGAGCTCCTTGCCGATCTCGGCGACGACTGGCGCCCCACCCGTGCCGGTACCGCCGCCCTCGCCCGCTGTGACGAAGATCATGTCCGCTCCCTTGAGCGCCTCCTTCAGCTCGTCCCGGCTCTCCTGCGCGGCAGCGATCCCTACGCGCGGGTCGGCGCCGGCGCCCAGGCCGCGGGTTGCCTTCGAGCCGATGTGGATCTTGACGTCGGCCTCCATCATCAGGAGCGCCTGCGCATCCGTGTTCACGGCGACGAACTCGACGCCCGAGACACCCGCCTCGACCATCCGCGTCACGGCGTTCGAACCCCCGCCACCGATCCCTACGACCTTGATCACGGCGAGATAGCTACCTAGCTGATTACTCATGTCTCAACCCACCTCAAGCTGAAGCTCGCATTGAACGTGCGACTGCGAAAGCACCCTTCGACTTCGAGAGTACGGCTCCTGCCAAATCTTGTCAATGGGGCATGCAGTGCTCAAGATTCAACCTCAACCTGAGACTTGAACTACGATCCGGCGACAGGACGCTCGGGAACGCTCACGTCGATGTACGTCGCGCCGCGCTCGACGAATCGAAACACCGCCGTTGCCACCGCCACCTTGAGGCCGAGGTCGGTCGCCTCGCCGAGCCGGATCTCGGGTCCTCGGCGCAGGACGAGCGTGAGCTCCTCACCCACCGCGCGCACGGCCTTGACCCGCCGCGGCAGCTTCTCCTCGGTCGCGGCGGCAAGCGCCTTCGTGGCGGGTGTGTAGCTCGCCGGAAGCGTTCCCCCGACGCGGACTGCAACGCCCCGCGTGAGCCAGAGTCGCGGGTACGTGGGCTCCGAGCCCGTCTCGATTTCCCGAACCACCTTGCCCGCCCCCGTCACGAGCCACGAGGAATGGCCGCGCCGCGCGACAGCAACAGCTCGCTCCGGTGCGATCTTGACGAGGAGCGTGTGCGGAAACGCCCGGTCGACCGACACCCCTGCCACCGACGGGAGCGCGCGAAGGGTGCCTTCGACGTCGTCGACATCGACTGCAACCAGGCTCGTCCCGAGCACATCCTTCGTTGCGGCCTCGATCTCGCGCACGATCTCCGGCGGCGCTCCGACCACCTCGACCCGATCGACGGCGAACACCGATGAGGCGTAGGCACCCCAGTAGACGGCGACAGCGCCCAGAACGACGGCGAAGGCGGTGAGAAGCGACCGGCCGGAGGGAACGAACCGAGCGAGATGCAGGCGATCACCCGCCGCGCCGCGCGGAAACGGGACGACGACGCTTGCCGCACGCGCATGCCGGCGCGATCCGCGCTCGGTTCGTCCCCCGGCCATGCGGCGGGATTCGCCGTGCGGCGCCTGCTTCCTACGTGGTCGACGGAAGCTCGAGCGTGCCTGCGAAGACGACTTCGCGCTCGAGCTCGACACCGAACTGCTCCCGCGCGCGCCGTCGCGCCTCGACCATCAGCGCGATGCAATCGGCGCTCGTCGCGCCGCCCGCGTTCTCGATGAAGTTCGAGTGCTTCGGCGATATGGCGGCGCCTCCTACCCGATGACCCTTGAGACCGCAGAGCTCGAGCATCCGCCCCGCGCCGATCTCGCCAGGGGGGTTCTTGAAGACGCTCCCGAACGTGCGCTTGTTCGTCGGCTGTGTGGCCTTCCGCCGAGCGACGAGCTCCGCGATCGTCTCCTTGATCTCGGCGGGTGGACACGGCTCGAGTCGGTATTCGACCTTCGCGACAACATGTCCGGCGGTGAGCGACGAATGACGGTAGGCGAGGCCCAGATCCTCCCGCGAGAGCCACCTCTCGCCGTCTGCCGTGACAACGAGCGCTCGGACGAGGACGTCCGACCAGTCGCGCCCGTACGCACCCGCGTTCATCCGCACGCCGCCTCCTGCCGTCCCTGGAATCGCGCAGGCGAACTCGAAGCCTCCGAGGCCGGCAGCGCGCGCTCGGTGAAGGCACACCGCATTCGTCGCCCCTCCGCCCGCGGCCAGGTGTCCATCCCGCGCCTCCACCCCGGCGAGCTCTCCTTCGAGTCGCACCACGACCTCATCGACGCCCTCGTCCGCCGCGAGCACGTTCGACCCGAGCCCGACGACGAGGATCTCGAGGCCCTCGCCCTCCGCAAAGCGCAGTGCTTCCGCGAGCTCGGGAAGTGTTCTGGGCCGCGCCAGAGCACGAGCAGGACCGCCCGTTCCGATCGTCGTAAGACGCGCGAGCGGAACGCCGTGCTCGATAACCACCACTACTCGGGCAGTCCTTGAACGATCGCGCGCGCGATTCGCCACGGCTCTCCGACGCCGAGCGTGACGACGACGTCGCCTGGCTTCGCCCAGGCAAGAGCGAGCGCGCAGGCATCGTCCAGCGTCGGCGCCCAACCCCGGCGAACACCCGGAGCCACGCTGTCCAGAACGAGCTTGCCCGAGACGCCCGTGATCGGCGCGTCGCGCCCGTCGATCACATCGGTGACGACAGCCGCGTCCGCGAGACCGAGCGCAGCCCCTAGTTCTCGTGAGAGCTGGCGCGTTCTTTCGTAGACATGCGGCTGATACACGGCAATAAGGCGCCTCTCGGTCACGTCTCGAGCCGTCCGAAGTGTCGCGGCGATCTCGGTGGGATTGTGGGCGTAGTCGTCGATCACGCGAACGCCGGCGCGTTCGCCGACGAGCTCGAACCTCCGACCCACTCCGGCGAACCCGACAATCACGCGCTCCGCGTCCGGGCGGGCGACGCCTGCGAGCTCGAGGACTGCGAGCGCCGTGGCCGCGTTCCTGCGGTTGTGGTCTCCCAGCACTGCCAGCTCGAGGTCCGCGGCGTCGAGCTCCCACCCGCGAACGGTGAGTGGAGCGGCCATCAACCATTTTTCGAAAAACGCACCAAGCTCGGACTCCGACGCGTACGTCGCGTGGTGGTCGAGCTCGATGTTCGTCACGGCGGCGATATCCGGGCAGAGGAGCGCGATCGAGCGATCGGACTCGTCGCCCTCTACGACGAGCCACCCCGCGCCGGTGCCTGCATTGCCGCCGAGCTGCGGAACGATTCCGCCGATGATCCAGGACGGATCCTCGCCGAGCTCTCGGAGGACGTACGCGATCATCGCTGCCGTTGTCGTCTTTCCGTGCGCGCCGCCGACGACGATCGACCGGCGAAGAGCAACGAGCTCGGCGAGAAACTTCGCGCGAGACCGACCCTCGATCCGGCCGGTGTGCGCAGTCGACACCACGACCTCGAAGCCCGCCGGAGGTTTGGGCTCACCACCAAGATCGACGTCAATGCCCTTCAGCGCATCGAGAAAGATCGTGTCCCGCGCCTCCCAGCCACGCACCTCGGCGCCCCAGGCGCGCGAGAAGTTGGCGTACGCGGACAGCCCGGCGCCGCCGATCCCGACGAAGTAGAACCGTCGGCCGGCGAGTGGGTTTGAGCTCTCGGTCAAGTCGCCATCCGTCTCCCAAGTAACAGTCTGTTACTTGGCACGATGAGTGCTCCGTTCCGATGCGAGCGTGACGAGTGCGTCGGCGATCGCATCGGCGGCGTGCGGCCGCGCGAGCGTCCGCATTGCCTCCCGCATGCCGCGTAGGCGCTCGCGGTCTCCGAGCAACTCGACGATGAGTTGGGGAGCGCGCGAGAGGTCGCTCTGGTCGAGGGCAATTGCGCCACCACCGCGCTCGAAGTGGTGCGCGTTGACGCTTTGGTGATCCGCCGTCGCGTAAGGGTACGGGACGAGGATCGACGGCATCCCCGCAGCGGCGAGCTCCCAGACCGTGCCTCCCGCTCTCGAGATCGCGAGATCGGCAACGGCAAGCGCTTCGCCGAAGTGGTCGGTGGTCGGAAGTAGGACGTAGTCCGGGCGCTTCACCTTCGCGCGCAGCGCCTCGTAGTCCCTCTCGCCGGAAACGTGCAACACCGCGGGCCCGCTCTCACCGAACGCCTCGACTGCGAACTCGTTCAGAGCCTGAGCCCCGGCGAGCCCCCCGAACACGGCGAGGACCGGGCCGTCGGCTGGGAGCCCGAAGCGCGCCCGACCGGTCATGCGATCGCCGTCGAGATGAGCCGTGGGAATCGGTCTCCCCGTGACCACGTACTTCGCGCCGTAGCGCCCGGGGATCAAGTAGGAGAGGAACACCTTGCGCGCAAACGGCGCCGCGAGCCGGTTGGCGAGCCCGAGGTGGGCGTCCGCTTCGGTGAGCGCGGTCGGGATCCGGCGCAAGCGCGCGGCGAGCACCATCGGACCGGCGACGTAGCCCCCCGCTCCGAGGACGACGTCGGGACGACGGCGCGCGAGGATGCCGTTGCAGACAAACGGCGCGCGAGCTGCGCGGATGAGAGCGCGGACGAGGTCGAGGCCGAGCTTCCTTGGGAACCCGGAGATCGGGAACGTGTCGAGCTCGAAGCCCGCCTCAGGTACCAGATGCGATTCGACGGGGCCGGGCGACCCGGCGAACGTCACCGTCACCCCGCGTGCGCGCAGTGCTTCGGCGACCGCGAGCGCTGGTCGGACGTGCCCCGCTGTTCCGCCCGCTGCGATCAGGCACGCGAGCTTGGACGACTGTTCCATTCACGGCGATGTTAAGGAGAATTCCGACCCCGGCGAGGAGCACAACGAGACTCGACCCCCCATACGAGACGAACGGAAGCGGAATTCCGGTGAGTGGCGCAATGCCGAGAACCGCGGCGAGGTTGATCGCGGCCTGCCCACAGATGAGCGCTGTGAGGCCGGCAGCGAGCAGCTTTCCGAAGGGGTCGCGACAGCGGAGAGCGATGCGGAACCCCGCGACTGCGAACACGGCGAAGGCGCCGATAACGAGCACCGAGCCGAAGAGGCCGAGCTCTTCCCCGATGACGGCGAAGATCATGTCCGTGTGCGCCTCGGGCAGGTACGAGATCTTGCCCACGCCCTCGCCGAGACCCGCACCCGTGAATCCTCCCGACCCGATGCCGATCATCGCCTGGACGATCTGGAATCCGGACCCCTGAGCGTCGCTCCAGGGATCGAGGAAGCTGAACACTCGCGCACGGCGGTAGGGCTCGACCCAGATGGCAAGCAGACCCATCGCCGCCGCGAGGAGCGAGGCCGCCGCAAGAAGGCGAATGGGAACGCCGGCGACCAGGAAGACCGCGAGCATCATCCCGCACAGGGAGATGGTCGTTCCGAGGTCGGGCTCCAAGAGGATCAGACCGCAGAAGATTGCCGTGAGCAGCCCGAGCGGCTTGATGAGCTCACCCAACGTTCGCGGAGCTCGTCGCCGCGCGAGATATACCGCCGCGAAGAGACACAGCGCGAGCTTGGCGAGCTCGGACGGCTGGAAGCTGGCGGGCCCGAGCAGGAACCAGCGTCGCGCGCCGTTGATCTGCGGGCCGAGAACGAGCACGGCGACACAGAGACCCAGTGCGACGAGGAGGAGCGGCGGCGCGAGGAACCGAAGCCGATGGTAGTCGAAGCGGGCAGCCGCCACCATCACGGCCACGCCGATGAGCGCGTACACAGCCTGGCGCTTGAGGTAGCTCATCGGATCGCCGTCGCCCAGAGCCGCCGACGCAGAAGTCGCGCTGTAGACCATCACGAGCCCGAACGCAACGAGGCCCAGCGTGACGAACGCGAGCAGCCGCTGGTCGAAGTGGCCGTCCCGTGTCACGCGAGCGCCTCCACGAGGCGGCGGAACGCGTCCCCCCGGGCCTCGAAGTCCTTGAACTGGTCGAAGCTGGCGCACGCGGGCGAGAGGAGCACGACATCACCGGCCGTGGCGTTCGACGCCGCCGCCGCAAGAGCAGATCCAAGGTCGTCCGTATCGACGTGGGGAACGCCCGCGCTGTCGAGCGCCGCGGCGATCTCCCGCGAGGCCTCCCCGATGAGGTACGCGCGATCGCCGGAACCGAGCGCCGCGGCGAGAGGCGCGTAGGGCTCCGCTTTCCCTCGCCCGCCGAGGATGAGGTGCAGCCGGGACCCAGGGAACGACGCGAGCGCACGCAACGCCGCGGCGACGTTGGTGGCCTTCGAGTCGTTGACGTAGCGCACGCCCCGAAGCTCGCGGACGAGCTCGATGCGGTGGGGAACGCCGACGAAGGTACGCAACGCCTGTGCGATCGCGTCGTCGGCGATGCCTGCAGCCCGCGCAGCGGCGGTCGCCGCGGCGGCGTTCTCGCGGTTGTGGGGACCCGGGATGCGCGGCTCGGCGGGCAGCTCGTCGCTCGCGTCGAACTCCACCCTGCGGCCCGCCCCCGGGACGGGCGTGAACCCTCGCGGGACGACGGCCGTGTCCTCGCTCGACTGGCACTCGAAGATCCGAAGCTTGGCCGCCGCGTAGGAGTCGAACGAGCCGTGGCGGTCGAGGTGGTCGGGCTCGAGATTGAGGAGGACACCGATCTTCGGCCTGAGCGTTTCCACGTCCTCGAGCTGGAACGACGAGAGCTCGCAGACAATCCACGCGTCGGCGCTGACGGAGCCGACGAGAGCGGTGAGTGAACGACCAACGTTCCCCGCGACCTCGACGGGCCGATCCGCCGCCCGAAAGACCTCTCCCAGGAGCTCACTCGTGGTGGTCTTGCCGTTCGTACCGGTAACCCCGAGAATCGGATTCGCGAGGAGTCGCGCGCCGAGCTCGATCTCGCCCCACACAGGGATGCCGCGCATACGCGCGCCGGCGACGAGCGGCGCCTCACCCGGGACACCCGGGCTCTTCACGACGAGATCGATCCCCTGTAGCAGCTTCTCCTCCTCGCGTCCGAGGTGAACTTCGACGCCGAGCTCGAGGAGCCTCCCCGCTTCGATGGCCTCGTCGCGATCGAACGCCACCACTTCAGCGCCCTGTGCGACGAGCACCGACGCCGCCGCGTTCCCCGAGCGCGCGAGCCCCACGACGAGGACGCGCTTGCCGGAGAGCTGACTCCCGTTCAAGGCTCGACGAACCGAAGGAAGTCGCCGTAGAAGAGAGCGAACCCGGAGGCGCAGAGGATCGCGCAGATGATCCAGAATCGGACCATCACCTTGGTCTCCGACCACGCTTTCATCTCGAAGTGGTGGTGAATCGGCGCCATGAGGAATACGCGCCGCCCCGTCCTCTTGAAACTGATCACCTGGATGATCAGCGACAGCACTTCGATCACGAAGATGCCGGCGATGAGGGGCAGGAGGATCTCCGTTCCGGTCACGACCGCGAACCCCGCGATCGCCCCTCCCAGCGCCATCGAGCCCGTGTCGCCCATGAAGACCTCAGCCGGGAAGGCGTTGTACCAGAGGAAGCCGATCGTGCCTCCGATCAAGGCCGCGGCGAGGGTCGCGATGTCGAGATAGACCTCGCTGCGATCTCCGGGCACACCCGAGCGAATCCACGCGATCCCCGCGATCGCGAGGAACGTCAGCAGCATGATCGTCGCGGTACCCGCAGCAAGACCGTCGATGCCATCCGTGAGGTTGGCGCCGTTCACGGTCCCCGCGATCACGAGGAAGAGGAAGGGGTAGAAGAGGACGCCGAGGTTGACGTCCCAGCTGACGACCGGGACGTAGATCGAGGTCGTGAAGTGCTGGTTCTCCTGGAGCAGCAGCGCAGCCCCGACCGTGACCGCGAGGAGCAGCACCATCTTCCAACGACCGGGCAGTCCGAGCGAGTGCCGTCGTCGCAATTTCAGGTAATCGTCGCCGAACCCGATCGCCGCGCACCCGAGGGTGATGAAGAGCACGGTCAGCGCTTCGGCCGTGTACTGCGAGAGCGCGAGGAAGGGAATGACGGCGGACGCGATGATGAGGAACCCTCCCATCGTCGGCGTCCCCTGCTTCACGACGTGCGCCGCGGGACCCTCGGCCCGGATCTGCTGGCCGAGGTTTCTCGCACGGAGCATCGCGATGAACTTCGGCCCGATCACGACGGCTGCGACCATCGCGAGCAGGCCTGCGATCAGGACGGGAACCATGCTCGAGCGAAGTTCGTGATCTCGGCGGCGATGCCTTCGAGCCCGACCGCTCGCGAGGCCTTCACGAGGACGGCGTCTCCGGGCTTCACCAAGGTGCGAGCAGCGTCGACTGCCTCCTCGGCTCCGGCCACCCAGACCATGGGTTCGTATGCTCGGGCGGGGTCGCCCACTCCGATGACCTCGACTCCGAAGCGGCTCGCGAGCTCGCCGATCTCGCGGTGGTATCGATCCGACTCGGCCCCGAGCTCCGCCATCTCTCCGAGGATCGCCACGCGGCGGCGCTCGCCGGCGCGCTCCAAAAGATGCTCGAGCGCGGCGCGCATCGAATCGGGGTTCGCGTTGTACGCGTCGTTGATCACGAGACCCCCGCCCGGGAGCGAGGTCTCCTCACCTCGCCAGGGAGAGAGCCGAATCGCGGTGGTGCCCTCCGAGGCGCGATCGAGCGGAAGCCCGAGCGCGGCGAATGCGTGCAAGGCAGCCAGGGTGTTGACAGCGTGGTGGCGCTGCGTGAACGGAAGCGCGAGCTCGACGATCTGGCCGTCGAGCGAGAAGCGTGTCGTACCGCCTTCGTGTTCGACGTCGTCCGGGTCGAAGCGTCGCACCGTGATGTCGTCCCGCCCGAGATATGGGGCGAGCTCCGAGGTGCGTTCGGGAATGACGGCCGTGCCGCCGGGCGGGAGCGACGCGATGGCTTCGGCGTTCGCTTCCGCTACCCGCTCTACGGTACCGAGCAGCTCGAGGTGCTCGGGGCCGATGTGGGGCACGACGGCTATCTCCGGCAGCGCGATCGCGCACAGCGTGGCGATCTGCCCGAGGCCGCGCATTCCCATCTCGGTGACGAGTATCCGGGTGTCGGGCTCCAGCCGGCAGACCGTCAACGGGAGGCCGATCTCGTTGTTGAGGCTCCTCTCGGCCCAGATCGTGGGCGCGTGCGGGGCGCACAGGGCACCGAGGATGTCCTTCGTGGTCGTCTTGCCCGCCGAGCCGACGACAGCGACCACGCGCGCATCGCTCTTCGAGCGGACGAGCGCGGCGAGCGCGGCGAGGGCGACCTCCTGGTCGTTCGGCACGAGAGTCGCCGCGCCACGCGCGCGAGCCTCCTCGATGTAGCGGACGCCCGCGTTGAGCGCGACGAACAGATCGCCGGGCCCGACCTCTCGGGAGTCGGCTTTGATCGCAGTGACAGATCGGCCCGGCTCGGCACCTTCGAACCGCCCGACCTCGAGTGCGGCGATCTCCTCGTTCGAGAGCGGGATCACGTGCGCCCCACGCGCGCGTCCTTGCATTCTTTACAGTGCCT
>JAERMP010000271.1 GCA_016844515.1 Thermoleophilia bacterium
CGCAGACGTGCTGGAGCTCCGGGACACCGTACGCTTTGCAGGCCTCATGCCGATCGAGAAGATCATCGCGCTGTTCGGCGAGATGCACATGCTCGTGACGCCGTCCAAGACAGCCGCGGACGGGGACATGGAGTAGCCGTGAACCTCGTTGTCTCACAGGCTCTCGCCACAGGGTTGCCGGTGATTGCGACGCGGCACAGCGGGCTGCCGGAACAGGTCGTCGACGGTGAGAACGGCTTCCTCGTCGACGAGGGTGACTTCGAGGAGCTTGCGGAGCGGATCCTCAGAATCGCCGAGCAACCGGAGCTCCTTCCGGCGTTCGGAGCGGCAGGCAGGATGCACGTCGTAGAGCGCTACAACGCCGCCACGCTGATCGAGCGCCAGCTCAGCGCTTACCGCGAGCTCGTCGCGGCGCGAATCCACGCGCCCACCCATGGGCCCTAATGACCTTTGCGACGTCCTAGAGTTCTCGCTTGGATGGAGAGAATCGTCCACGCACTCGAGCACGCGGTCGGAGAAGCGCAGAGCGTCCTCGACGTCGGGTGTGGGAACAACAGCCCTTTGGGGCGCTTCCAGGCGCGACCTGAGCATTCGACCGGCGTCGATATCTACGCGCCCTGGATCGCCGAGAGCTCTGCCAAGGGCATCCACGACGAATACGTCCAGCTGAACGTCCTCAGCATTGCCGAGCGGTTCGCGTCCCGCTCGTTTGACGTCGTCCTCTGCTGCGATCTCCTCGAGCACCTCACAAAGCAGGACGGCAGGAACTTACTCGATCAGATGGAGCGAGTCGCCCGGTCGCGAGTCGTCGTCCTCACGCCGAACGGCTTCCTCCCACAGGGAGCGACCTGGGGGAACCCGTACCAGGTGCACCGGGCAGGGTGGTCCGCAGCGGAGCTGCATGCCTGCGGCTATCGCGTCAGCGGGTTGAGCGGGCTCGCCCTGCTCCGGGGCGAACGCGGGACGATCAGGTGGCGGCCGGCTCGCTTGTGGACCGCAGTGTCGAAGCTGACCGAGCCGCTCGGGCATGTCCGACCAGAGCTCGCTTTCCATCTGCTGGCTGTGAAGGACGTGGCGGTGTGACTGCTCGCACCATCATCCAGAGCATCACGCCTCCATTCCTGGTAGACGCGGCACGCTGGGTGCGGGCGAAGGTGACCGGCTCGCCGAAGGATCTCCCGGTTTGGGAGCACGTTGCCGAGGGTTGGTCGAGGCGCGAGAGCGACCCGAATGTCAGAGGCTGGGACGTTGACTCGATCCGGCACTGGCACAGTGAGCGGTTCCCTACTTGGTCCCGGGCCTTCGAGGCCCCCAACCCGCTCGGAGCATCCGAGTACGCCCGCGAGCCGACGGAGCAGCACCTCCACTCGCACAACGTGCACGTCTCCTTCGCCTACGTTCTAACGTTCACGTCAGGCGGCCGCAAGAGCCTCTCGATCCTTGACTGGGGCGGCGGCATCGGTCAGTACTACCTGCTCGCGCGTGCGACGCTACCGGGGGTCGCGCTCTCCTACCACTGCAAGGACTTGCCCCTCCTCTGTCAGACCGGCCGCGAGCTCCTCCCGGAGGTGACATTCAGCGAGGACGAGCGCTGCCTCGAGCAGCGGTACGACCTCGTGCTCGCGTCGAACTCGCTCCAGTACAGCGAAGACTGGGTCGACCTGCTCGGCAAGCTGGCAGCGTCGGCGCGGGAGTACGTCTACGTGGCGCAGCTTCCGACTGTCCTCGAGACGCCCTCCTTCGTCGCAGTCCAGCGCCCGTACGCACACGGATACGACACGGAGTACCTGGGCTGGATCCTCAATCGCGAGTCATTTCTCGGGGCCGCCGCTACGTCCGGCCTTCGACTCGCCCGCGAGTTCTTCTTCGACAACCCGGTCGCCGTGCACGGAATTGCCGAGCCGGCCGTTCATCGGGGATTTCTCCTCAGGCCCGTCGCTGCCTCGAACGGGGCACGCTGACCGCCGCGCACGTCAGGCCCGCGCGGCAGGTGTCTCTGCCCCGTCCTCGGGGAGCCGCGCCGGGTCGACCCCGCGGACGCGGCGGAAGATTAAGACCACGTCCTCCCACACCGCGCTGAACAACATCCGCAGGGACGCGATGTAGACGGCCAGCCCCAGAAGCGAGAGCGCGCCGAGGAGGACGACGGTGGGCAGGCCGGCGTCGTCAAGCGCCGACCTCGCCGCCGAGAGGACGCCGACGACGCACGCCCCGACCACGAACCCGGGAACGACCTCGAGCGCGAGCTGCCGCACGGAGACGCCGACGAGCGGGCGTATCAGCAGAGCCCAGGTGAGGATGACGGTAACCACGGAGAACACCGCCACACCGATCGAGACGGCGATGAGGCCGTAGGGGGTAAGAAGGAAGATCATCGGCACGAAGACGGCGAGCTCGAAGACGTTCCAGGCGAGTAGGATGCCCGGCCTCCCGAGCGCGACCAGCAGTGGCCCGGTCCCGGTCACGAGCGCGTCGCCGATCCCGGCGACGGCCATGATCTGGGCGGGGACGACCGCCGGTTCCCACGCAGGGCCAAAGAGCCAGGGAATGACGATCGGCGCCAAAGCGACGAATGCCGCCAGCAGCGGCACGAGCACCGTCGCGTGGACGCGGACGATCCGCACACGCATACGGCGGAAGTCGTCGAGGTTCTCGCTGCGCGAGTAGACCGGAAACGACACGCGCAACATCACCTGGCTGATCTTCGACTGGTAGTCGACTCCGAGCTGGTGCGCCCGCAAGTAGAAGCCGACATCCGCAGCAGACATGCGCGCTCCGAGGATTGCGTAGTCGACGTTCCGGAACGTCGAGTACACGAGCGACGACAGGGTGACCGGCAGTGCGAAGCTCCCCACCTCGGAAATGCCGCGACGAGACGGCTTGGGAGGCGCGGGCGGAGCAGACACGACGGCCACTACAGTCGCCGCGAGCGCAGCGGACAGCCCACCTGCGACGATCGCCTCGGCTTCGACTCCGAGCACGGCGAGGAGGACAGCGGTGCCCGCCCCCACCAACACCGAAGCCGAGTCCACGAGCGCGA
>JAERMP010000099.1 GCA_016844515.1 Thermoleophilia bacterium
TCCGCGCCCTTTCCCTCATGCGCCCGCGGGGCGTGGGAGGCCTCCACCGCGTGTTCGTCGGCCGTGACACCGAGCTCGAGCTGCTTCGAGCGACCTACCGGCGGGCCGCAGCCCACGCGGAGCCGCACCTCGTCACCATCGTCGGCGAACCGGGGGTCGGGAAGACACGCCTCGTCCGCGAGCTGTGGGAGATCCTCGCCGAGGAGGAGCCCGTGCCCGTGAGGCGTACGGGCCGTTGCCTCCCGTATGGCGACGGGATCACCTACTGGCCTCTCGGCGAGCTGCTGAAGGAGCACTTGGGGCTCCGTGACAGCGATCGGCCGGACGAGGCCCTACGGAAGCTCGAGGGGCGCGAGATCCTCGGCCTTGCCCTTGGCCTCGACGTAGCCGGCGAGCTCCACCCTCTGGACGCACGCGAGCGATTGCACGAGGCCGTGGTCGCCTTCGTGGACGAGCTTGCATCGGAGAGGCCCGCCGTCGTGTTGGTCGAGGACGTCCACTGGGCCGAGGACGACCTCCTCGACCTGCTCGAGCGGATCGTGGCCGATGCGCGGGCTCCGGTCGTGATGCTGGCGACCGCGCGACCGGAGCTCCATGATAACCGGCCAGGTTGGGGAGCCGGCAGACGCAACGCAACCGTCATGTGGCTCGACCCGCTTCCGGCAAAGGAGGCATCCCAGATGCTCGACGAGATGCTTCCTGCCGTTCTCCCGGACGAGCTCCGCGAGCTCGTCATCGAGAGAGCCGACGGCAACCCGTTCTTCCTCGAGGAGCTCGTTGGGGAGCTCGCCGACGCCGGGGTGCTCGAGAAGAGGGACGGCGCGTGGGCGCTCGGTGCGCAGCAGGTGAACTTCACGATGCCCGACACCGTGCACGCAGTGCTTGCCGCCCGCATCGACCGGCTGCCGGCCCCCGAGAAGGCGGCGCTGCAGGCCGGAGCCGTCGTCGGGCGGGTGTTCTGGACATCGTCCGTCGTTCACCTCCTGGCTGGTGAGGAGCCGGACTTCGACCTCCTCGAGGAGCGCGATCTCATCCGGAGCAACCGAGGGTCGATGATCGCGGGTGACCGCGAGTACGCGATCAAGCACGCGCTCACGCGTGAGGTCGCCTACGCCAGCATTCCGAAGGCGCGGCGCGGCCGGCTCCACGCGATGCTCGCCGACTGGCTCGAAACCGGTGACCTGGGCAAGGACGAGCACGCCTCTCTCCTCGCGTACCACTACTCCGAGGCAGTCAAGCCCGAGGATGTCGATCTCGTGCCGAGCTCGAGCGGTTACGCGGGCGAGCTGTGCACTGGCTCCGGCGTGCGGGTGAGCTGGCCAAGCTCCGGTATGAGCTGGACGAGGCCGTCGAGCTTCTGACCCGTGCGGCGGGGCTCACCGAGGACGAGCACGAGCAGGCCGTCATCTGGCACGAGATCGGTCACGTGCAGGCGCTCCGGTACGACGGGGAGGCTTTCTGGGCCGCGATGCAGCGGTCTCTGGAAGGCTCGCTCGATCCGAGCGAACGCGCCGACGCGTATGCCATGCTCGCCTTCCAGACATCGATTCGCTCGGGAATGTGGCGGACGCGGCCTCGCCGCTCGCAAATCGAGGAGTGGGTCGAGCGCACTCTCGAGCTCGCCGAGGACGGCAGCGTCGCACGAGCGCGGGCCCTCCTCGCACGGGCAGAGGCCGATCCGGCACAGGCGTCCGATGGGGTGCTACGAGAAGCCGCCGAGCTCGCCGAGCGGATCGGAGACCCGATGCTGCGCTCGTACGCGTTCGCAGCCCGCAGTCATGCTGCGTTCGAGCGGCGGCGCTTCCACGACGCGCTGTTGTGGATGGAGCGCCGCCTCGAGTTCGTCCCAGAGATCGACGACCCGGATCACCGATGCGAGGCCTACGAGTCTGCCGTGCCCGTGGTGGCCGTCGTCGGGCGCTTCGCTGAGGCGAAGCGACTCGCGAGCGAGCACTGGGAGATCGCGCGTCGTCTCACCGCGCACCACCGCGTCCACTCGCTTTCGCTCCTTCTCGAGCTGGCGGACGTCATGGGCGACTGGCACGCGATTGCCGAGGAGACCGCTCGCGTCGTCGCCGCAGTCGACGAGAACCGAGCAACGCCGTGCGTCCGGAACGCGCGGGACCTCTTCGTTCTCGCCGTCGCCCAGCTGTGCCTAGGCGACGAGGTCGGCGCCCGAGAGCTCGAGCGTCGTGGTGAGCTCGTAACGGGCGTGGGCCACGAGCGCGCCCTCAGTCCGCCACGCCTCCGAATGGCGCTTGTCCGTGGCGATGCGTCGACGGTGCGCGAGCTCGCGAAGATGCCGCTGCAGCGGACGTTCGTCTGGGGCGGATCGGCGTACGGGACGAGGCTGGACGCCCTGGTTGCGCTCGGCGACCGCGAGGCGATCGAACGCGAGGCCCCCGAGCTCGTTCAGGCGAGGACCGTCGTGGAGCCGTTCGCGCTTCGGGCTCTTGGCGCGGCGCGGGGAGATGACGAGCTGTTGGCCCAGGCGGACGAGTGCTTCACTGCGCTCGGCCTCGAGTGGCACCGCTCCCAGACCGAGCGGCTACTCGCTGGTATCGGCTGAGGACGAGGCAAGCCTCGCCCCTACGACGCGGTTAGAACTCGAGGCGGCTTCGTCTCTCGTGTCGCTCGAGCGCGAGGTCGATGAGTCGATCGAGCAGCTCCGCGTAGGAGATGCCCGACGCCTCGAAGAGCTTCGCGTAGACGCTTGTCGACGTGAAGCCGGGGATCGTGTTGATCTCGTTGACTACGACCTCGCCGTCCGGGCGGACGAAGAGGTCGATGCGGGCCATCCCCTCGCATTCCGTGGCGACGAACGACTCGACGGCGAGGTCGCGTACTCGCCGGTCGACTTCCGGCGGGATCCGCGCCGGGATCACGAGCTCCATCCCGCCCTCGTCGTACTTCGCCGAGTAGTCGTACCACTCGGCGTGCGCCACGATCTCGCCGACGACCGACGCGATCGGGTCGCGGTTCCCGAGCACGCCGCACTCGACCTCGGTTCCGACGACGAACTCCTCGATCAGGACCTTGTCGTCGTGCCGTCGCGCGAGTGCGACTGCGGCCTCGAGCTCGATCTCGTCGTGCGCCTTCGAAATGCCGACGGACGATCCGAGACGTGCGGGCTTCACGAAGACGGGGTACGGGAAGGGATGCTCGGGTCCGTCTCCCTCACGGAGGGTCACGTTCCGCGTTACGGGAATCCCGCGATCGCGGAGCACGGCCTTGCAGAGGTCCTTGTCCATGCACAGCGCGGAAGCCGCGACGCCTGCCCCGACGTAGGGCACGCCCGCGAGCTCGAGCAGCCCCTGGACGGTGCCGTCCTCGCCGAACGGTCCGTGGAGGATCGGCAGCACGACGTCGACCTCGCCGAGGGCCCTGGCAGGAGACCTGTTTGCGACTACCGGGAGCGTCTCAGCTGCGTGTTCTCCCTCCGCTGAGGAAAGGCTCTGCCTTTCCTCAGCGAGTTCCCAGCGGCCGTCGCGACCGATCTCTATGACGGTGCTCTCGTAGTGCTCCGGATCGAGCGCCTCGATCACGGAGCGGGCCGACGCGACGGAGATCGCGTGCTCGCTCGAGCGGCCGCCCGCGATGACGGCGACGCGGACGCGACCGGTCACGGCGTTGTCGTCGTCGTCCCGGCTATGAAGCGTCCGACGAAGAGCGTGATCAAGGAGTTCGGTTTCGCCTGCGTTCCGCCGACGGGATCCTGGGAGATCACGATGCCGTCGAAGCTCGGATCGTCGGTGTCTTCCAGGACGACGCGGGTCCGAAACCCTGCCGCCTCGAGCGTCGTCTGCGCGATGGCCACATCCTGGGTCGTCACGTCCGGAACAGCCGACGTCACCGGGCCCCTGGAGACCGAGAGTGTGACCGTCGAGCCCTTCGAGCTCTCCGACCCGCCGTTCGGATCCTGGTCGGTCACGATGCCCGCGGCGAGGTCGGAGTCGACATCGACGCGTGCAACTCCGAAGCCGACGCGCTGCAGCTCGGCAGCGGCCTGGTCGTACGGCAATCCGATGACGTTCGGGACCGAGAGGGGCTTCGGGCCGCGCGAGACGTTGATCCGAACCTGGGTACCTTCGACGACGACCAAGCCGGCGCTCGGCGACTGAGCGGTCACGGTGCCTTCGTCCTTGTCGGAGTTGACCTCGACGACCTGCGCGTTGAGCCCGGCTTGTGTGAGCTCCGCAACAGCGTCCTCGACGCTCTGTCCGACGACACTCGGGATCGTCACCTCGGGCTTGCCCGACGAGATGTCGATGAGGATGACCGTCTCGGAGTCGACGCGGGTGCCTTCGGTCGGGTTCTGTGCGAAGACAACTCCCTCTTCGACGTCCGAGTTCGAGACCAGTCGCACACGTGGAACGAGGCCCTTCTCGGTGATCAGGTTCACGGCCTGCGCCTGCTGGAGTCCGACGACGTAGGGGACAGCGACCGTCTCGGCGTCCTTCAGCTGGCTCTGGATCGAGTCGTATAGGAACCAGCCGCCCGCGAGCAGCGCGAGCAGCGCGCCGACTCCGAGCAGCCAGGGCCAGATCGGTCGGCTGCGCGAGGGAGGTTCGTACTGCGGCGGCGGCCCACGTCGCGCTACCTGCGTCACCGCCGTTGCCTCGGCGGCCCGTTCGCCTGACAAGACCATCGTGGCCGCATCCGCCGTCTCGGCAGCAACCCGACCGCCACGTGCGACCGTCTCGAGGTCGGCGTCCATTGCAGCGGCGGACTGGTAGCGGTCGGCGGGTTCCTTGGCCAACGCCCGCACGACGACGAGGTCGAGGTCGTCCGGCACGTCCGGTCGTAGTTCGGACGGCGTCGGCGGAACCTCCGCGAGATGCTTCATGGCGATCTCGACCGGGCTGTCGCCCGTGAACGGAACTTCTCCGGTCAAGAGCTCGAACAGCACGATGCCCGCGGAGTAGAGATCGGAGGTCTGGTCGACCGGTGCACCGCGCGCCTGCTCGGGCGACAGGTACTGCGCTGTGCCGATGATCGCCCCTTCCTCGGTCATCTGGCTCACCCCCGCGCGAGCGATACCGAAGTCGGTCACCTTGATTACGCCCTCGGGGTCGACGATGACGTTGTGGGGCTTGATGTCTCGGTGGATGACCCCGTTGCGGTGCGCGTAGCGAAGCCCGGCGAGAATCTGGCGCGTGTAGGCGATCGCCACAGGGACGGGGCAGGGGCCGCGCGAGCGGATCAGCTCCTTGAGCGTCCTTCCCTCGACGTACTCCATGACGATGAAGTACGAGCCGTCGGCCTCCCCGCGGTCGAAGATCGAGACGATGTTCGGATGCGAGAGGCCGGCAGCGTGCGTCGCCTCGCGGCGGAACCTCTCGACGAACTGCTCGTCGTTCGCGTAGCGGCCGTGCAGCATCTTGATCGCGACGCGGCGGCCAAGCTCCTGGTCCTCCGCGAGGTAGACGTCGGCCATGCCGCCGCCGCCGAGCTTCTGCCCGATGCGGTAGCGCCCCGCGAAAAGACTTCCGCTCAAGGTGTCCTGAGTGACCATGAAGCCATAGAGGTTAGGGATTCTCCGTGCCCTGCAGGATTGCCTGCATGACGGCTCGGGCGATCGGTGCCGCGGTGGTGCCGCCGGTCCCGCTCTGGTTCTGGAGCACGACGGCGATTGCAAGCTCGGGTGGGCTCTCCTCGTCAACTCCGGCAAACGCGATGAACCACGTGGTATTCGCGCCCGGGACACCCGTCTCGCCCGTTCCCGTCTTGCCGCCGATCGAGTACCCGGGGATCTGCGCGGCGGTTCCCGTGCCCCGTTCGACGGCGAGTCGCATCATCGCGGCGACGGAGTCGGCCGTCGTCTCGCTCACAGCGCGCCGGATGAGGTGCGGGCGTCCCCGCTCGATCACCTTGCCCCCCGGAGCGACGATCCGATCGACGACGTGTGGCTCCATGAGCCTTCCGCCGAACCCGATCGCGCCCGCAACCATTGCCATCTGCAGTGGTGTCACGAGCATTCGCTCCTGGCCGAACGCCATCCGGCCCGCGTCGACATCGGAGTCGAGCTTCGGGTAGTAGAGCTTCCCATTGCGGTAGAGGCCGCTCGCCAGGCGCTCGTCGACCGGCGTCTCGAGCGGCGGTCGCTCGTAGAAGCCGAAGCGCTTCGCCGTATCGAGGATCTGCTTCGCGCCCAGCTTCAGGCCGATCTTGCAGAAGACGGAGTTCACGGAGTTCGCGAGCGCGTTCGTGAGGTCGATCGAGCCGTACGGCCGCGTCGTGTCGAAGTTGTTGACCCGCTTTCCGTAGACGGTGCAGTAGCCGGGGTCGACGAAGGGCGCCTCCGGGCCGTATTTTCCAGACTCGAGCGCCGCGGAGGCGGTGATGACCTTGAACGTCGATCCTGGAACGTAGAGACCAGCGCTTCCGCGGTTCAGGAGCGGCGCAGCAGGTGTGCAGTCGGCCGTGGCGCGCGAGATCACCTCGTAGCTCTCTTCGACGAGATTCGGGTCGAAGCCAGGCGTGGACGCCATCACCTTGACTTCGCCGGTCCGGGGGTCGAGCGCCACGACCGCGCCGCAGTTCGTTCCGAGCTCCTCGAGCGCGGTCGTCTGGCCGTCGAGGTCGAGGTTCGTCACGACGTTCGAGCCTTGGACGGGCTTCCCCCTGAGCTCGTCGAGGGCCTTGTCGACCAGCGTGGAGAGGTTCGCGTTGGAGGCCGTCAGGTAGTCGTTCAGCGACCGCTCGAGACCCGTTCGCGAGCGTCCGACCGTCGAGTACCCGACGACGTGCGCTGCGAGCGGGCCGTACGGATAGCGGCGGAAGAAGAGCGTCTTGCCGTCGATCTCGCGCTCGATGTTCCGCGCGAGGCGCTTGCGCGGCTCGAACGCGAAGATCAGCCCACGGTCGATCGCGAACTCGGCGACGCGCTTGATCGCGTTGTCCTGACGGTCGGCGAGGCTCGCTGCCGCCCAGGTCTGCCAGTAGGTCGTCATCACGACCAGCGCACCGATGAGCGCGAGCGCGACGAACGTGAGCTTGGCGATTCGCGCATTCATCTCGGGGCGTTCGCTCGATTCGAGATGAGCAAGAGACCCGCGAGCAGAAGGAAGTTGGCCACGATGCTCGTCCCTCCGTAGGAGACGAACGGAAGCGTGATGCCCGTCAGCGGGACGACGCGCAGGACGCCGCCGACGATGATGAAGGTCTGCAGAGCGAAGCCAAAGGTGAGCCCGGCGGCCGCGAGCTTCGAAAAACCGTCCTGCGCCTGCAAAGAGACCCGCATCCCGCGGACGACGAAGAGCATGTAGACGAGGAGGAGCGCAGCCGCGCCGATGAGACCGAGCTCCTGCGCGATGGCCGAGTAGATGAAGTCCGTGCGGAGGTAGGGAATGAGCTGCGTTCCGTCCGTGGACGCAAAGGTGCCCTCACCGAGCCCCGTTCCGCCGAACCCGCCGTTGGCGATGGAGTAGAGGCTCTTGACGAGCTGATATGAGGCACAGTCCTGACGGAACTCGAGCTCTCCGTTCAGCGCGCAGTACACGCGCTCGTCCGTCCATGGGTTGAGCCAGATCGTGACCCGATCCTGGACGTGTTGGAGCGCGCTGTAGAGAACGGCCGCGCCACCCACGAAGAGAGCGATCCCGGCTGCGACGTAGAGCGCGCGCCCGGTTGCGACGTACAACATCGCAAGGAAGATCCCGAAGTTGAGGAGCGCACTGCCGAGGTCGTTCGTCTGGACGATGACCAGCATCGCCGCGCCCCAGATCACGAACAGCGGCCCGAGGTCTTTGAGCCGGCCCTGCGCCAGCACCTCCCGCTTCTCGCGCAAGTAGCCGGCGAGGAAGATGATCAAGAAGATCTTCGCGAGCTCACCCGGTTGGAACTGGAGCGGTCCGACATTGACCCAGAGCCGAACCCCGTTCACTCGCTCGCCGATCCCGGGTACGGACGGGAGGAGCAGAAGTGCCACGGCAGTGACGCCGAAGATGTACCGGTACGACTCGAGGATGCGATAGTCGTGCCGAAGCCAGATGAGCGCGCCGGCGAGCACGGCGACGCCGACTGCGACCCACACGGCCTGGCGCCCTCCGTCGTCCGAGTCGAGGCGGTAGATGGAAGCCAAGCCGAATGCCGTCAGTACTGCGGTCAACGGCAGAAGCGCGCCGTCGGCGTACGGAACGGTGCGCCGGACCACGACATGCGCGACGACGTACAGAGCGAGGAAGAGAGCTCCCCAGGTGATCGCGCTAGCCGCAATTTCGGCGTCGCGCGCGATGGTCACGCTCGCAAGCGCGACGCTTGCGATCAGCCCTGCGACCACGAGCCCGAAGAGCTCGCGGTTGCGTGCGCTCATTTGCTGATACCCCAGTAGAGGACGAGCCCAGCGATCACGAGAACGGCCACGATGAACGCGAGCGCGGCAAGACGCCCCCCCGAGCCGGCGCCGTGGCGGCTCAGCGATGCCGGTGAAACCTCCGGCTCCTGCTCCGGCTCCGGCTCCTGCCCCTGCGGCACCGGGTCGTCCGTGACCGGCTCGGGGACGATGGCAGCCGGCTCGTGCGCTGGGGGCTCACCCTCGGCGAGCTCGAAGAGCACGACCGTGATGTTGTCCTCGCCTCCCTGCCGGTTCGCTGCCGCGACGAGAGCTTCTGCCGCCACCGCCGGGTCTCGCTCGGCTGCTTCCAGCGCAGCCGCGACAGCACTGTCGGCGAGCATCGTCGGAAGGCCGTCCGAGCAGATGAGATAGAGGTCGCCGGGCTCACCTGCGATCGTGAGCACCTCGACGTCGACCGCCGGCTCCGTTCCGAGCGCTCTCGTGATCGCGGATCTCTGAGGATGTCGTTCAGCTTCCTCGGGCGTGAGGACACCGCTCGAAACCAGCTCTGCGACGAGCGAATGGTCGGTCGTGAGCTGCTCGAGCGAGCCAGCTCGCAAGAGGTACGCGCGCGAGTCCCCGACGTGCCCGATCGCGACAGTGCCCGAGTCGGTGTCCACGAGCGCGGCCGTAACGGTCGTTCCCATCCCAGCGGTCGCCGGATCCGCGAGTGCGCGTT